>JANMDS010000428.1:0-9235 GCA_031376405.1 Betaproteobacteria bacterium | reverse complement strand
ACTTCGATGCGCAGCGGTGTACCCGTGGCATCGTTAGCGGCGCGCAAAATTTCGAGATGTTTTGTTGTGACGGCGTGGTCGTAGGAGTCTGTAAAAGGATCGAGGTGGGCGATGACAACGCCGGGGCTTGCAAAGCGCGCGTAAAAATCAGTATGGCCATCGGTGATATCTTTTCCGGCAATGCCTGGCAGCCAAATCACTTTGTTTATGCCGAGCAGGCGCGAAAGTTCTTGTTCACATTTAAGTTTCGTAACGCCAGGGTTGCGGTTGCTATTGAGCACACAACTCTCGGTAATGATTGCCGTACCTTTGCCATCCACCTCGATTGCGCCGCCCTCTAAAACCAGCTCGGTTGTAAGCAATGGCACCCCTGCATAGTTGGCCATGAACGCCGCTACTTTTCGATCGCGAGTGAAGGTTTGCTTTTTGCCCCAGCCATTGAAATTAAAGTTCACCGCTGCGCGCGTACCGTCCGCACGCTTGACAAATACCGCACCGGTGTCGCGCACCCAAAGATCATCAATCTCGGCCACGATAAGATTAACGCGAGGATCCACCTTGGCTTTAGCTGCCGCTAGTGAGCTTGCGTTGACCAACATGTTGACCGGCTCAAACGGTACGATTGCATTTGCGATCCGCGCCAGTGCGGTTTGGACGTTAGCCAAAAGCCGATTTCCCCAAATTTGGGGCGAATCGGTGTACGCCATCCAGGTGGCCTTGTGGGGCTCTTCTTCGTCGGGCATGCGGTAGAGCGCGATGGGTGCGGGGGTGGATGCCGGGGTGGGTGCTGAGGTGGGTGTGGCGGTCGGCGCGGGAGTTGGTGCTGCTTCGGTGGGGGAGGCGCCCCCCCCGCTACAGCCCAGCAAAAGCGCGGTGCCGCTTATGGCGGAGGATTTGAGTAAAAGGCGACGCTGCTTGGATTGGGTAGTCATTTTTAGAATCGAATGCAATTCGCCTTATTTTAGGTCGCAAAATCTATCGAATTGAAAATTGCGCTGCGCTCGCCCGCTCCCAATACGCCTGAAATACAGAGTGCCCTGGCACGCCATTGAGCAGCTCACCGGTTTTAACGCGTGGATAAATGAGCGCGAGCGACTTTACTTCCGACGCAGTGACACGACGCAGTACGTGCTCTGGCGTAAGGTCGTCGGGATGGCGAACACCCGAAGCGGCGAGTAATTCGCATAGGGCCTTAAGCGTGTTCTCGTGAAAGTGCGTGACCCGTGCGGCTTTGTCGGGCACAAACAGCGCTTTTTGTCGTTGCGGGTCTTGTGTGGTCACGCCTGTTGGACACTTGCCCGTGTGGCAGCTTTCGGCTTGGATGCAACCGAGCGCAAACATGTAGCCGCGCGCGGCGTTACACCAGTCTGCGCCAAGCGCCATCGTGCGCGCCAAATCAAATGCGCTCACTAATTTACCCGCCGCGCCGATTTTGATTCGATCGCGTAGGTTTAAGCCGATGAGCGTGTTGTGTACCAACATTAAACCTTCGGTAAGCGGCATGCCAACGTGGTCGGTGAACTCCACCGGCGCTGCGCCCGTTCCGCCCTCGGAGCCATCCACCACGATGAAATCCGGGGTGATGTTCGTCTCCACCATTGCCTTTGCCATGGCAAACCACTCCCACGGATGGCCGACACAAAACTTGAATCCCACCGGCTTGCCGCCGCTAGCTTCGCGCAAGGTCACAATAAATTGCAGCATTTCAATCGGCGTAGAAAACGTAGAGTGGGATGCGGGCGATACGCAATCCACGCCCATCGGTACGCCGCGCGCCGCCGCGATTTCCGGCGTAACCTTCGCTGCGGGCAAAACGCCACCATGCCCAGGTTTTGCGCCCTGCGAGAGCTTCAACTCAATCATCCGCACTTGCGGGCGCGTTGCGTTGGCAGTAAATTTTTCTAGATTAAACGTGCCATCATCGTTACGGCAACCAAAGTAGCCACTGCCAATTTCCCACACTAAATCGCCACCGTTTTCAAGGTGGTATTGGCTGATGGAGCCTTCGCCGGTGTCGTGATAAAAGTTGCCCGCCTTCGCGCCTTGATTGAGCGCGCGCACCGCGTTCGCCGAGAGCGCGCCAAAGCTCATTGCGGAAATGTTAAATACCGATGCGCTGTACGGCTGCTTGCAATCCGCTCCGCCAATCATCAAGCGCAAATCGTGGTTCAAAATCTTCGCAGGAATCGTGGCGTGGTTTATCCACTCGTAGCCCGTCGCGTACACATCGAGCTGCGTGCCAAACGGGCGCTTATCAAGCTGCTGCTTCGCCCGGCTATACACCAGCGCGCGTTGATCGCGTGAGAACGGCACGGCCTCGGTATCGGACTCAAATAAATACTGTCGTAACTCAGGTCGAATTTTCTCGATGAGGAAGCGAAAGTGGGCCAGGATCGGATAGTTGCGGCGGATGGCGTGTTTGGTTTGCGTAACGTCCCACACGCCTACACCCACGAGCGCTGCGAAGACGAGCGCAATGAGCCCGTAACCCGAGAGGGCAAATACGATGAATAAAAGAGCGCTGAGCGTAAGCGCGAGGTAGCGGGAGGCGAACCAAGGCATAGTTTTTGTTTAAATCGAAGGCAACAGATGCAAATGTACCCCGCCCCGCTGCAAATGCCCATCAATACCTGCGGCGCAAAAGGGATCTTTTTAGAGGAAGTTTAGAAAATTTAACCCTGTTTTGTGCGCTCGCTCGTTTCACCCTTTATCGCAGTTGAAACCGAATTTGAAACTAAGGAGATGATCGTGAAAAGCTTGAAGCATTTATGGAGGGTAATCGCCGCAGTAGGCGTGGTGCTTATTTCGGGCCACGCACTCGCCATGGGCAGCTTGGCCGATGTGGAGATCGTAGACCGTGCAACCGGGCGGGCGCTGCCCATTCACATGCACAAAGGTGAAGCGTGGGTGGCGGGCACGCCTGGAGCCAAGTATTCGATTCGCGTGCGCAGTCAGTATTGGGGGCGGATGTTAGCCGTCATGTCAGTTGATGGCGTAAACGTACTATCAGGCGAGAGCGCAAGCGGCGAGCAAACTGGTTATGTATACGGCCGCTTCGATCATGGCGATATCGCGGGCTGGCGCAAAAGCGATAACGAGATTGCGGCGTTTGAGTTTGTCGCCTCGCCCCGCTCTTATGCCCAACGTACGGGACGGCCACAAAATGTAGGCGTCATCGGCGTAGCCCTTTTTCGAGAAAAAGTATCGTTGCGACGAAAAGACTTTGCGCCCGCGTCGCCGGTCGCGCCATTTTCTTCCCCCTCACCGTTGACTGAATCTGATGCAGCCGCGCGCGCGGCCCCGAGCGCTAAGATGCAATCACAGTCTCAATCTGCGCCAATTGGAGCGAGTGGGTTGGCCTATGAACCAGAAAAGAAATTGGGCACGGGCCACGGCGAACGCGAGCATTCGCCCATTGAGCGCACGCACTTTACGCGCGAATCGAATGTGGCCAATGAAGTCATTTCAATTCGCTACGATAGCCGCGAAAATTTATTGGCAATGGGTGTCATAACCGAGCGTTACGCTGGTCGAAATCCCGCACCCAATCCGTTTCCACTCAATCAATATGTGCCCGATCCGCCTTCTTTCTTCCCGATGCGTTAAAAACGCGGCATGGCTGAAACCCCCGAGTCGGACGAAGCGTTGATGCTCGCGTACGCACGCGGGGAGGTGGCCGCTTTCACCACGCTGTATGATCGTCACGCGCGTAGTCTGTGGCGGTTTGTGTTCCGGCATGTGCGCAATCAAGCTGCTGCCGATGATGTGGCCCAAGATGTCTGGTGTAAGGTGATGGATGCAGCGGCGCGCTATGTGCCGAGCGCAAAATTTCGTACGTGGCTCTTCACGATTGCCCACCATCGGGTGATTGATGTGGTCCGCACCACGCGGCACCACGCGAGCTTGGATGAAGAGAGCGAAAGCGCTGCCACATTGCATGATTCGCTCGCTGCTGAGTCCCGGCTGGGCCCGTTGCGGCAACTGCAATCGCAGGAGGAGGGCGCGGCGTTGTTGCGCGCAGTAGAGCAATTACCTGCGGCGCAAAAAGCAGCATTTTTATTGCAAGCGGAAAGTGAAATGAGCGTGGAAGAAATTGCGGCGGCAACGGGCACGACGTTTGAAACGGCGAAAAGCCGCTTGCGCTACGCCCGTAATGCCCTGCGCGCATTGCTCGCGGAATTTTCGGAAGTGCCGGTATGAGCGATCTTAAAAACGATCCGTTGCTCGCGCGCTATCGCGAAGCAAGTGCACAGGAAAGCGCTGGGCCGAGCGAGCGCATTCGCGAAGCCATGCTCGCTCGTGCGCATGAGCGCGCCGCCGCGCCTAGAGCATTGCCAGTGAAAGCGGAGGCCGCCAATGATCGCGCTTGGCGCTGGAAAATCGCCGCTTCGTTTGCGGCGATTGGATTCACCGGCATGGTCGCGCGGCACTATAGTGAAGCTCCGTCGGCAGAGCGTGTGTCTGTTGCAACTGCTTCTTCGGCAGAGGCCGCTGCAGATCGTAAGTCTGAAAAGAACTTGGATCAAACAAATCCTGAACGTGTTGCATCGGCCAATGCCGCTGCGCCAGCGGCCACATCCCGCGCGCCATCTGGGTTGTCAGATCAAGCGGCGAACCCGCCTTCACCCGCAAGCGCACATGCAAACACACCCGCAGCGCCCCGATCCGCTACAGTCTCCGTTGCAACGGAGACCGCACAAGCCCTAAGGTCTAGTGAAGAAAACGCCGTTGGGAAGGAGTCAATCCGCGCGCAAAAAGTGGTAACGCCGCAAGTGAAACCAAACGCTGCCAACACCGCGCCAGAAATTTCTCCAGCACTTTCGGAAAACGAAATTACCGCCGCGCGCGATGAAGCTCAAAGCGCGCGCACGGAAAGCTTACACCGCCGCCAGCCCGAAATGTCTACGGGAGACGCGCACCTCGGCGCGCTGCCCTCCGCTCCAATGCCAACGCCTGCGCCAAAGCGCGCGCACACACCTGCTACTGCGCCGATGCCCGCCGCCGAAGCAAGTCTCGCTTCCGGGATCTCCGCCGCTCCAGCGCCAGCCCTCGTGGCTTCCGCACCGCCGTTCGCCCCGCCCGCTCCGCAAGTGGCTGCTGCGCCGTCTGCGCCAATCGCCGCCGCTTCGCGTGCGCATTCTGCAACCGCGCGCAGCGCTGAGGGCCGCAGCGCCAGCGGCGCCGCAACACTCCCCGAGCCCGCGCTCATCGCCGCCATTCACAATGGCGATAGCGAGGCCCTGCGCCGCGAGCTCGCTGCAGGCGCAAGCCCCAACACGCTCGCCCGCGACGGCACGCGCGCGCTCACGCTGGCCGTGCAGCGCGCGCGCACCGACGACGTCGCCGCACTGTTGCGCGCAGGTGCAACCGTAAACGCCCGGGACGCGCAGGGGCGCACGGCGCTAAGCGCTGCGCAAGTGCTTGGGTTCGTCGAAATTGTTGCGTTGCTGCGTGCGGCAGGCGCGGTGGATTGATTTTTTCTTTAATCCTCTGCCACAAGCCGCGCCGCATGCCCGCGTGGCCCATCTAGGCGTGTCGCTTGCCGAAACGACTGATCCGCTCGCAACGCCGATGTATAAAAACAAGACAATACTTTCTTTCAGAGGAAATTTCATGTCCCCGCTCCTGATGCGTACTTTCTCTAAAGCCACGCTTGCCTGCATCGCACTTTCGTCGGCACTAAGTATGGCGCAGCCCACGCTTACGACGGAAGCCGAGCGTCCGTTCAGCGTACCAAATATTGATGTGCAGCTCGAGAGCAATAAAAAATCGGTGCTCGCGTTCTACGATTTGATGTTTAACCAATCAAAGCCTGCTGAGGCGATGGCGCGCTATGGCGGGGAGGCGTACAGGCAGCATAACCCTGAAGTGCCCGACGGAAAGCAGGCTTTCATTGCGTATTTTGAAAAAATGGCGAAAGATTATCCAGGCAAATTGGTGGTGTTCAAGCGAGTGTTTGCAGAGGGAAATTTTGTGACGTTGCATAGCGAACACAAATTGCCCGGTTGGCGCGGCGGCAATTGGGCAGCGATGGATATTTTTCGGTTAGACGCACAAGGAAAAATCGTTGAGCATTGGGACGTACTCCAAAAAGTGCCGATCACGTCGGCGCACTCAAACGGTATGTTTTAAGGAGTGAATTTTGTGCTGAGATATAAACGAATAGCGATCGCTACTGTAGTGTATAAATAATCAGCTATTAAATTTTTTACCGTAAAAGTGTGCTTCGCGATATCTCGTGGATCATTGTGAGATCAAAGCAAGGATTCATTTGACGGTATCTCGTAAATAAATTTATCTATCCACACTTTTATCGACCTTTACTTCAAAACGATATGAATAATGTGACCGCACTTGCGCCAAACGCGCCAACAGATTTCGATTTCTTTTTTGGTAACTGGGCAGTAAGCCATCGGCGGTTGAAAGAGCGGCTTACCAGCTGTACGGAATGGGAATCGTTCTCGGGCCTTTGCGCCGCACAGCGGACGCTTGGAGGTTTCGGCAATATGGATGACAACGTGCTCGAGATGCCCGCTGGCACCTATCGCGCGGTGACGATCCGATCATTTAACCCGAAAGAAGGTACGTGGTCGATTTGGTGGCTCGATAGTCGAAACCCTGGGTCACTTGATGTGCCGGTCGTTGGCCGTTTTTCCAATGGCGTGGGTACCTTCTTGGCTGACGATAGTTTGAACGGCAAACCCATTCAGGTGCGTTTTGAATGGATTCTGACCCGTCCGGACAAACCGCGCTGGGAGCAGGCATTTTCACCCGACGCGGGCAAGACGTGGGAGACAAACTGGACGATGGATTTCACGCGCCTGTAACGCTTGCGGTGACGTAGTAGCACGCACTATAAAAGAGCAATTGTTCGGTGCGACGATTTTTAAGATTTTTGTGATTTATACGAAAAAACGGCTATTCTGCGCCGCAGGTATTTCGTAGAGACGAGCTACGATGACACCCACGGCGCAGGCCGCTTCCCTAAAAACGCAGCGAAACCGTCTTTCGCCTCTTGCGTGCCGCGCACGCGGGCGATGGTGTTCGAGGTTAAATCTAAAACCGCGGGTGAAATGGTTTGCTGCTCTAGCTGCGCGAAGAGCGCTTTGATTTCGCGTTGGGCATTTGGGCTGGCGGCGAGTAATTCGTCTACACACTTTTCAACTGCCGCATCGAGCGCATCCAGTGCAACCACCTGCTGCACCATGCCCATCGCCAGCGCTTCGGCTGCACCGATGCGCGTAGCCGTGAGGGCGAGGCGTGTGGCGTGGCGCTTGCCCACGGCGTTGATCACATGCGGGCCGATTACGGAGGGCAGGATGCCAAACTTGGCTTCACTCACCGCAAAGCTTGCGTTGTCCGCCGCGATGGCGATGTCGCAGGCACACGTGAGGCCCACCCCGCCACCGAGTGCTGCGCCTTGCACGCGTGCCACGGTGGGTTTTGTGCACGCTGAAATCCGTTGCAGCATGTCCGCAAACTTGCGGGCATCGGCCACGTTCCAATCGAACGGTGCAGCGCTTGCCCTTTGCATCCACTTCAAATCCGCGCCCGCGCTAAAGTGCTTGCCGGCGCCTGCAAGTACGATTACGCGAACGTTGGTATCCGCTTCGAGCGTGGTGTAGGCTTCGGCAATCTCCGCAATCATCGCTTCGTCGAAGGCGTTGAACACGTCCGCGCGATTCATAGTGATGCGGGCTAGGCCCTGGCGATGGAATTCGATCTGGAGTGTGGAGAACATAGATGGCTCTTAAATAATAGTGGCAAGTAACCCGTTTCGTAGGGTGCGCACCGGCGCGCAAGCGCAGCGATGACTCGAAGGTGATCAACGGTGCGCACTAAAAGCGGTGCACACCCTACAGGTGTTCTAAAGACCTGCGGCGCAAAATGAAACCTTTTTGAAGATTATCTCCTCAAAAATCAGTAGGTTTCGAGGTGCAAACGCCCGCTGCGTTTCATCTCTGCGCCAATGGCGTCCCAGTTAAGCCCAGCTTGCTTTGCTACGTCGTGCAGCGCGAGTACCACGCCTTCTTCCATTGCCTTTAAGCCACACACGTAGAAATACGCATTGGGGTCGGAGAGCATGGGTGCTAAGTCTGCCGCGCGCTCGCGCATTAAGTCTTGCACATATTTTTTTGGTAAATCTTTGCGGCGGCTAAACGCAAAATTAATATCGATGAAATCTTTTGGCAACGATTGCAGCGGCCCGAAATATGGCAACTCTTCTTTTGTGCGTGCACCAAAAAACAAAAAGAGCTTCCCGCTTTCGTATTTGCCAGAAGCCCGTTGTCGGCGCCGCCACTCCGTCATTGCGCGCATCGGCGCACTGCCCGTGCCAGTGCAGATCATCACCAAATGGCTCTTGGGGTGATTCGCCATTAAAAATGAAGCGCCAAACGGCCCAACGACTTGTACTTTATCGCCCACTTGCACATCACACACATAGTTTGAAGCCAAGCCCTTGGTGGGCTTGCCCTCGTGGTCTTCGAGCACCCGCTTTACCGTGAGCGATACATTGTTGTAGCCTGGGCGCTCACCATTGCGCGGGCTGGCGATAGAGTATTGCCGTGGTTTATGGGGCTTGCCGTTCGCGTCGAGACCCGGCGGGAGAATGCCGATGGATTGGCCTTCGAGCACGGGAAACGGTAGCGCACCGAAGTCAAGCACGATGTGATGGGTGTCATACTCGCGGCCCACCTCGGTGACCCGCACGTTGCCCGTCACCGTTGCTACCACATGCTTATGTTCAGATTTAGGACCGTACAGATTGGTGTACGGGTGTGCAGCGGACCACGGCGGTATCGTTGCTCCGTATTGTGCGGAGTTGTATTTCTTCTCTTCGCCCGTGGCATCGGTAGAAATCTGGGTTGCAACGACTGCGATCACCTGCGCAGACGCGACCAACACCTCATTCGATTCAGTGCTTCCGCTCAACTCCTCCGCGCTAACCTCATCGGGCAAGATGTCCCAGGTGAGCTGTTCT
Source organism: Betaproteobacteria bacterium (assembly GCA_031376405.1). Classification (GTDB taxonomy): domain Bacteria; phylum Pseudomonadota; class Gammaproteobacteria; order Burkholderiales; family Casimicrobiaceae; genus JANMDS01. The sequence goes on along the minus strand of JANMDS010000428.1, from coordinate 252 downwards.
TCAGTGCTGTACGCCTTTACCCGCAGCATCTTGCGCCAGTTATCAATGGAGCCGGTGGGGCACGGTGGCACGCAGGCCATACACAGATTACATTTCTGCGCATCCACCACGTAGTTGCGCGAATCGTGTGTAATCGCGCCCACCGGACAGGTGGCCTCACAGGTGTTGCAGCGAATACAAATCTCGGGGTCAAGGAGATGTTGATTGATAACCTGCGCGTCGTTAGGGTTCATGGCGTGTCGAAAAAAGTTT
>JANMDS010000409.1:0-8773 GCA_031376405.1 Betaproteobacteria bacterium | reverse complement strand
TCATTAACGGCCATGCGAGGCCCATAAGTATTAAAAATTCGTACAATTTTGACCCGAACGCCATTTTGCCGATGGTAATCCATACACAGCGTTTCAGCAATGCGCTTGCCTTCATCATAGCGAACTTACAAACAGGAGCTGAAGAAAGTTGCCGCGTTGGAAGATTCATCCGCACCGAACAAATCAATCGTTACGGAATAGTGAAAATTTAAGTACCGCTGAACCGTTGGTAGGTCAATCACGCCCGCAGCACGCAACGTTGCCGGATCGTCGGTTTTAAGTTCGTTCATCATGTGGCACGTACGTTGCAGTACACGCGAGATGCCTGATTCGCCCACGAACATATGGTGCGCCTCTTCGGTCAACATAAATTTCGTAGTGCGCGCGAGCGGCTCAAACGCGGATTCCGCCAGCGCACACAACTGAAATTTGCCATCACGATCGGTGAAATATGTGAACATGAAAAACGCCAACCAATCCGGCGTGGCTTCGTTGAACGCACCCAAGATGCGGGGGTTATCTTGATCGCCGCTGCGCCGGCCGAGCAAAGCATCGGCTTCTTCGCGGCCATCGCGCCCGAAATGTTTGTGCAGCAAATACACCATCGCCCACAAATGACGGCCCTCTTCTACGTTGATTTGAAAGAGATTGCGCAAATCGTATTGGCTCGGAGCGGTTGCGCCTAAGTGCCGCTGCTGCTCTACCGAAGCAGGCTCGGTATCGCCTTGGGTGACGATAATGCGGCGCAGGTTCGCGCGGTATTCGCCGGGCACGTCATGCCATACGTTCTCGCCCATGTGGTCACCAAAATGTACTTTGCGGCCTTCAATCGCTGGGTTCAAGAAAATGCCCCAACGATAATCGCGCATTTTGGTGTGCCCAAATTGCGCCCAACCTGCGGGGTCCACGCTCACGGCGGTACGCAAATACACATCGTGGTTGGTGCTGCCATCAGGCCCCATATCGTCCCACCAATTGATGAAATTGGGCTGCCAGCCTTCGAGCGCGCGCTGCAGCGTGCGATCTTCGGATAGGTTCACGTTGTTCGGAATTTTTTCGCTGTAGTTGATGCTAGACATGGTGTTGTGCTCTTGAAAAAAGTCTGGTGATGCAAGTTCGGTTGCGTCAGTCACCGTATTGCTGACGCACAACATTTTTTATCTGTTTTTTGTAGAACTGAAGGATGTACGTTGTGATTCGTGATTTGTGAGAGCCGTGCAATCTTGGCTCTCACCGTTCGCACATCTCTTAACGCAACTCACAATTCACATTTCACAAATCACGCTCGTCACACCCGATTCCAATCAAACGCGGCCTTATCACCTTTTCCGTACACCTTCAAAGCGCCTTTTTCACCTACCGCATTTGGGCGCTGGAAAATCCAGTTTTGCCACGCTGTTAAACGACCGAATACGCGGGTGAACATGTTTTCGGTTCCGTTGAAACGCAAGTTTGCTTCCAAGCCCGTCAGCGCATCGGGCGACATCGCGATGCGCTCTTCAATCGCGATTCGCACCTCATCCGCCCAATCAATATCATCGGGCACAGCGGTGACTAAGCCTACCGCCATGGCCGCATCGGCATCGAGCGCAGTGCCCAGGGTGGCGCGCACCGCATCCATCGCAGGTTTTTCTTCGTAAAAACGGCGTGCCAGACGGGTTTGGCCTGTGGCCATTGGATACAAGCTGAAGTTGGTTTCCGAGAGTTGCATGGTTGGCGCGCGCGCGGCGTCGTCCGGCAGCGCGAGCATGTACGTGCGGTCGCAAGCGAGCGCGAGTTCAGTAAAGGTGCCTACGAAGCAAGAGCCGGGCTCTACCAACGCAAATAAGCTGCGCGAAGATACATCCAATCGGGAAAACGTGCGCCGCAAATAGCCAATCGTTGCGCGCACGAGCCAATGCTGCTTCTGCGCGAGCAGCGTCGCGTCCATCACCAACACCGCTGCCGCGTCGCCGGATGTTTTCATAATCCACAAGCCGATATCGAGCTCGTTGGTGCGCATCATCAAAATCGCATCTTCGAGCTCGCGAGCGAGTTGCAGAGGGTACCAATTCACGCCCGCCGCATCAATGCCCGCCGCGTCGGTCGGCTGCGCGCCTGATGGCGCTTTCACCGTGAACGTGGCCAAACGCCGAGGGCGATCAATTTCAACACTGACGTGTTCGTAGCGCAAGGCATCGGCTTCGAGCGTGCGCACAAGTGGCGTGAGAGTTACGCCCTTACCCGCGCTTATACCAACTGCGCGATCGCTCGTCGCGGCCAACTCGTTTGCACGTTGTTTGATGAAATCTTTATATTGCGCGGGCTTCACTGCGTGATCCACTAATCGCCAATCTTTCGCTTTTTGGCCGCGCATGCCTTCTACGCTCGTGCAAAAAATGTCGGCTAAATCGTGTCGTACTTTTCGCTTATCGGTTACGCGCGTTAACCCGCCCGTGCCCGGCAACACACCCAACAATGGCACTTCTGGCAACGACACCGCCGAAGAGCGATCATCAATCAGCGCGATCTCGTCGCACGCCAACGCCAGCTCGTAGCCCCCGCCCGCGCACGCGCCATTCACCGCTGCTAAAAATTTCAAGCCATCGTGGGTGGACGAATCTTCCAAGCCGTTGCGGGTTTCGTTAGTGAATTTACAAAAATTCACCTTCCAGCCGTGGCTCGATAAGCCCAACATAAAAATATTCGCGCCCGAGCAAAAAATACGATCTTTCAAGCTCGTCACCACTACGGTTTTTACTTCTGGGTGTTCAAAGCGAATCCGGTTGAGCGCATCATAGAGCTCAATATCCACGCCTAAATCGTAACTATTCAGTTTGAGCTTATAGCCAGGGCGAATCCCGCCGTCTTCATTTATGTTGCACGAAAGCGTAGCCACCGCGCCATCAAACGCCAGCGACCAATGCTTGTAGCGATCTGGCGAGGTTTGGTAATCGACGCGGGAAAGATTGGTTGCGGTTTCAGCTGCAGACATGGTCAACTCCATACAAGTTTCTGCATTTTAATGCATGTTTTTGGAATTGCAAGTATTTCTTCTATAAAAATGCAGTTTAATTCATATTCTTATGGTTTTCTGAGCCACTGTCTCGGCTATACCTGCGGCGCAGATTCACCACTTTTTAGGAGATATCGGCCAGAAATACGCGCTTTTGCACCGCAGGTATTGATGGTTGTACCTTCGTTCGGCGCAATGCGCTTCGCTTATTGCGCCCTACGGCGTCCCCTTACGCACAATAAAGCTCGATCGATCGCTATTGTGTTTCGGCAAGGAGTGCGCGATCACAAATACCCCCCTGCATCCATCCGATCATGCAACACCCGAATCACGACGATCCCGTCATCCACCAATCTGAAATACACCATGTGTCGCTCGACCACCCGACGACGATACCCAGCCCGAATGTAGTCGCACGCCGCAGCGGTAAGCGGTGCATGCGCAACGTTTTCGAACGCAGCGTCAAGCACATCAACATAAAAGTCAGCCTGCTTCACACCCCACTGCAAGCGGGTGTGCCGCCAAATCGATTCCAAATCCCTAAGCGCCCGCGGACTCAGTCGATCCTTAGCCATGTGTGGCCAGCATCCGTTTTTTGAACGCAGCAGCGTTAAACGCCATCGGTTCCCCGCTTATTTCACCCTCGATCAACGCTGCCCGCACCACTTCCAGCTCGGCGCTACGCTCCTGCTCGCGCCGAATCAGGTCACGCACAATTTCACTATCGTTGGTGTAGTGCCCCGCAGAAATTTGCGCTTTAATCCAATTGTCTTGCTGATCGGTCAGGGTAATGGTTTTACGAACGGTGGTCATAGTGAATCTCCACTACTCATACTATTGGTGAATTATCCTGCGTTTACCTTGAATGGCCAAAGGGGGCGAATGCTTTTTTTATGTATCGCTGCGGTTGCGCATGACTAAGCTAACCCGCTGATTTCGATAGAACATCCATTTTTTTCGCGTTATTGGGGACGCGCCACGACTACCCAATAAAAATAAAAAAAATCAATACGTTGCGCACGCAGTCTACAAAACACGCGCAACGTAAAACTGCCGTTTTTTTGACGTAATCAGTCAAGTATAAAGTTGACCGCAATCAAAAAGGTATCTACTTCGATTCAATGCACAATAAGAATTCCGCCCCGGCGCTACGACGTTTCCTGCGCCACGCGGAGTAATTCCAAGCCGCGCTCTAGTTGATTGCTGCCACGCCCTGCGCGGATTTTGAAGCGCGTCTCGGCGTCGAACTGCACGAGCGCTTGCGTGGTCATCTCATCGAGCAGCCGCGCGAGGCTCGTTCCCTGGCTCTCGGCCATGGCTTTGAGGCGCGCATGTTTATGTTCGGGCAATCGTAGTGTGAGCGAGCTCATCGTTTTTCCTTCAAAAACTGAGGGGGAGACAAAAATTTCAGCGCCGGAAATTGCAGCTCCATTGCGGCGAAATCACGCACATTCCAAGTGACTACATGCGTAGCCGCCGCCGCGACGGCGAGCTCGACAATGTGGTTATCGCCTTCATCGCGCACGTTTGGTCGCCACGAAAAATAGGTGTGCCGCCATTGGCAAGACGAGAGAAATATATCCAATAATTCCTCGCGTTGTACGCGGCTCAATCGACAATTTTCAAACAAGGCTTCCCGCCCAATTACGTCCTCGTATTCGGCGAGCAAACTTGCGCCTATTGCTGGCTGGAATTGCCCACGAAGGCATAGCTCAATGACCCGAGCGGAGGCACCCACGCCCATGCACGCACCGACAAAGACGTTAGTATCAACCAAGATCATGGATTGTGGGCTCAAAATGCATGATAAATGGTATCATATATGGCATCATTTGCTTAAGCACTCCTGTTTACGAAGCAGAGACCTCTTCATAACCTACAAAGTAGGAAGAATTATTATTTCCCGTCATTCCGGCGAAGGCCGGAATCCAATATAGTCTCGTAAAAACAAACAATTCCAGGCTTGCGTTTACGAACGAATTGGACCCCGGCCTTCGCCGGGGCGACAAAAACCAGTTATGCAGAGGTCTCAAGCACATGTAGGGCGAGCGAGCAAAGCGCATTGTGCCGAACGAAGACAACCAATACCTGCGGCGCAGAATAGGCACATTTTTGACGAATTCTCGAAAAATAGTCTATTCTGCGCCGCAGGTATTTACTTTTTTTCAAGCGTGTGCGCGGCTGCGTAGGCGTGCGCGCGCTGCGGGTGGAGCCTAAATAGAACTCAACGTAATACACATCAATTACGCCCCGTACAAAAAGAAAATCGGCGCGGTAACCGCCCGCGCCGATTGTTCAATCCAACCTGTTTTTTTACTGCGCTTGCAAGTTAATCGACTTCGCGAGCGCTGCGCCCGTCATGGCTTCTTTTTTGTAGAAGCTTTCTAACTGGGCAAGGCTCATCGGCTCGGCGATTACCGTGCCCGAGCCTTCGATGTTTTTGCGCACTTCGGGGTTAGCCAAGCTCGCGTAAGCCGCTTTATGAATCACTGCCATTTGTGCATCAGGCGTTTTTGCGCCTGCTTGTACGCCGATCCAGATGCTAAAGATAAAGTCTTCAAAGCCTTTGGAGTTGCGTGCTGGCACTAATTTCGGCAAGCGCGGAATGGATTGTGGCGAGGCGATGGCCAGCGCTTTGATCTGACCGTTATCGATCGCGCCCAACACGGGGCCGACCAATGGCACGACTGCGAAATCAATCACGCCGCCCATCAAATCTTTAAGGTATGGCGCAAGCCCGTTGTAGGGTGCGTGTAAGCCTTTTGCATCGCTAATTTGCAGTGCTTTTTCGGCAACGAGATGATAGAGCGAGCCAATGCCCGTGGAGCCGAAACTCAAAGGCTTGTCCGCTTTTTTAGCGTAGGCGACGAACTCTTCCAGCGTGTTCACCGGCAAATCTTTACGCACGGCAATGGCCATCGGCGTGTGGCCGATGAGTGCGGCCATGCGCACGTCGTCTGGCTTGTTTTTCGCAGCAGCGATGCCCAGGGGGGTGTAGATCAACTCAAGCGGCGAACCCGCCATAATTGTGTAGCCATCCGCTGCGGCGTTCGCTACTTTTTGCACACCCAAGGAGCCGCCAACGCCGACTACATTTTCAACCACAATGGTTTGCCCGAGCGACTCTTGCATACCGCGGGCGACCATGCGGCCGATCACGTCGGAGCCACCACCGGCGGGGAAAGCGACGACCATGCTTACGGTTTTATTGGGAAACGTTTGCGCTATGGCGATGGGCGAGGCGGCGGTTACGCTCAGTGCGGCAGCGAAGCTTAAAAAAGCGTGGTTCAATGTTTTCATAATTCCTCCTTGGGGTTGGCAATACAGTTTGTGGAGCGGGGATGTCATCATTACTCTTCTCTTTTTTAACGCAGCCGCTACGCAACAGACCGGATATCGGGCATTGTAGTAACGGCTTTTTGTTTTGTCTTTCCAGTGAAGGCGAAATCCACTTCTGGGGCTAAGCCACTTACGATGCGCGCGATGCTCTTGCCCGAGCCGCAGGCGTGCGTCCAGCCGAGCGTGCCGTGGCCGGTGTTGAAGTAAAGATTGGGTAATTTGCTTTGGCCAATTATGGGCACGTTGGAAGGTGTTGCTGGGCGCAGCCCCGTCCAGAAGCTCGCCTGCGTGGCATCGCCCGCGCCGGGAAATAGTTGCTCTACGCGGCGCACAATCGCCTCGCAGCGCACGCGGTTTAGGTCTCGATCATAACCATTTAATTCCGCAGTGCCTGCAATGCGCAGCCGATCACTATCGGGCCCCGTTAAGCGCGAGAACACGAGCTTATGTTCATCATCGGTGAGGCTTACTTGATGGGCCATGCTCGCATCTTTTACGGGCATCGTAACCGAATAACCCTTCGCTGGATAAATCGGCAAGTTGATGCCCAGCGGCGCGGTGTAGAGCGGGCTGAGCGAGCCCATCGCAAGCACATACGCGTCCGCACGCAAACGCTGGAAGCGGCCTTCGCTATCGGTGGCCTCAACGTGATCTATCTGCCCGCCTGCTTCGCGCAGCGCGGTGATGGTGTGGCTCATTAAAAATTTCACGCCCGCCGTATCGCAAAGCTTGACCAACTCGCGCGCGAATTGGTTGGCATCGCCCGATTCGTCTTCGGCGGTGTAGGTTGCGCCTGCGAGTTGCGGGCGAATGTGCGAAAGCGCGGGCTCGAGTTTTACTGCTTCGTCTGCGCTAATCACTTGCCGCTCACAGCCGAGCGCGCGCATTTGCTTAGCGGGGCCGTGTGAGGCTTCAAACTCTTTTTGCGAGGTGTAGAAATGCAAAATGCCCTGCGTGCGCTGGTTGTAGGCCAAGCCTGTTTCCTTGCGCAGCGCTTGCAACATGTCGCGGCTATACGTGCCCAAGCGCACGATCTGCTCGATGTTGTGCCGCGTGCGCGAAGGTGTGCATTCGCGCATAAATTGCAAACCCCACATCCACTGCCGCATATCGGCGCGGATCCGATAGAGCAGCGGCGCATCTTCTTTGCCCAACCATTGCAACACTTTAAGCGGCGCGCTTGGGTTGGCCCACGGCTCGGCGTGACTCACCGAAATCTGCCCGCCATTGGCAAAGCTGGTTTCTGCTGCGGGGTTGGCTTGACGATCGACCACCGTGACTTCGTGGCCCAATTTGGAGAGGTAATACGCAGAGCTGATGCCTAACAAGCCACTGCCGAGAATGAGTACACGCATGAAAAGCCTTTTGGAGAAGCACGCGCTGAAGCCCGCTTTGCGCAGAACATCAACCGCTGCCGCTTCCCCTGTCCTCGATACCTGAGAGATTCACGCAACACCACATTTGGCCTCGCGTTTGCTCCTTCGGTGCGCTTACGTAACACTAAGCGGCTCTCCAGACGGCTCCAACAAAAAAGTGCAGTAGGGTGACCTGAGCGTGTATGGAAGTTTGCGCCTTCGGTGGGTGCGACATGCAACATGTTGCCGCACCGCTCTCCTGCATTTATGTAATATAGTACATAAAATAACGGAATGCAAGGGGCTTGGTGTACTGATGCGGATTTGCCCGAGCGCGCTAGTGTGTAGTCCGTTTTTTGGCTTGGCGGGCGTTGCGGAGGGCAGTAAGCGCAGAAAAAACAAGCGTCGTCCGAATACCTGCGGCGCAGAATAACTATTTTTGGGGCTAAATCTTCTAAAAAGTGCTCACTCTGTGCCACAGCTATTGGACGTTAAGCGAAATTTTCAACGCGCAACAATCAAAACGTTTGACTACGCGTTTACGCTGCAATCCGCTGGCGAACGGTGCTTAAAAGCTTCTCAAAGCAGTCGTTGAGTTTCAAGCTAGACGTATCAAAAACAATATCGGCTTTGGCGTAAAACGCGGCGCGCACATCGAGGATGCGCTTCAAATCTTCCATCGCTTCCCGATTGCCGTGCATCGGGCGCATATCTCCCTGATCGAGTACGCGCTGCATGTGCTCTGCAGGTGAGGCTTTGAGCCACACGGTGGTGCATTGCGCCAACATCAAGTTAAACGTGGCCGGATCGGCGATGATGCCGCCGGGCGTGGCGATTACCGCATTGGTAGAAGCCGCCACCGTTTCTTCCAGCGCCCGACGCTCGTAGCGGCGGTAGGCGTTGGGTCCTAACAAGTTGTGAATTTCTGGCACGCTGCAACCGGCTACGCGCTCGATTTCAGCGTTCAGCTCAACGAAAGGCATTTCCAGCGCCTCGGACAACATCCGCCCGAGCGTGGATTTGCCGGCGCCACGCAAACCGATGAGAGCAATATGGTGTTTGCCCCGTGCAGGCGCACTTTGAC
>JANMDS010000296.1:0-1807 GCA_031376405.1 Betaproteobacteria bacterium | reverse complement strand
GCCCAAACCGAGATGCAAAATGCGCTTCGTTGTTTCCGTCACTTTACCGCTCCAAAGGTCAGACCTTGCACCAACTGCTTTTGACTAAACCAGCCGAAGACCACAATCGGTGCAATCGCCATGAGCGAAGCAGCGGAAAGTTTCGCCCAAAACAAGCCCTCTGGGCTAGAGTACGATGCAATGAGCGTGGCCAGAGTGCCTGCTTTTGCGGAGCTCAAATTGAGCGCCCAAAACGCCTCGTTCCACGACAACACCAAGCATAGCAAGCCGGTGGAGGCCATCCCACCCATGCCCAGCGGCAATAGTACGCGGCGAAACTCATCCCAGAGCGACGCGCCATCGATGCGCGCCGCTTCTAATATTTCGTGTGGGATTTCTTTGAAGTGGGAGTAGAGCATCCACACCATGATGGGCAAATTACCAATGGTAAACAAGATGATGAGCCCAAGGCGGGTATCGAGTAGCTCACTTTTTTGCGCGAGGACATAGATAGGCACGAGTGCGCCTACCGCGGGCATCATTTTCGTCGAGAGCATCCACATCAAAATGTCCCGGGTGCGCTTGGTTCTGAAAAACGCCATTGAATACGCGGCTGGCGCGGCGATGAGCAAACCAACAAGCGTGGATACCACACTGGTAATAAGTGAATTGGTCGCGTAGAGCGTATAGTCACTGCGGGCATTTACCTCGTGAAAATTTTCAAGGGTAGGGCTGAACACAACAAGCGGCGGTATCTCAATGGCTTGCAGCTCGGTTTTGAATGCGGTGATGGCGAGCCACGCCAGCGGGAAGAAGAGCAGTAGCGTTATCGCCCACGCAACACCGGTGCGCACCAAGCGCACAGCCTGCTCTCGTGCGGATTTTTTCATCAATCGAGGTCCTTCCCAATCATGCGGATGAGGAAGAACGCTGCGATGTTGGCGAGCAGCACCGCGAACAGCGCTCCAGCTGAAGCCACACCCGCGTCAAAATTAAGCAGCGCTTGTTTAAAAATGAGAAAGGCCAAATTGGTACTCGCGTCGCCGGGTCCACCGCCTGTGGTGGTAAAAATTTCTGCGAATACGCTCAACAAAAAGATAAGCTCAATCATGATCACCACCGCAATCGCGCGTGCGAGATGAGGAAGATACACGTAGCGCAGTTTTTGCCGATAATTTGCGCCGTCCATGTTGGCCGCTTCGAGCTGCTCTGCACTCATGGATTGCAAAGAAGTCATGAAGACCAACGTGGCGAAAGGCAACCACTGCCAAGCAATCATGATCACCACGCTACCGAGCGGAAAATCGGTAAGCCAATCAATGGGTTCAATGCCAACGAAGAGACACACTTGCGCCAATACGCCGTAGATCGGGTGCATCATCATGTGTTTCCACAGAAGCGCATTGACTGTGGGCATCACAAAAAAAGGTGAGATGAGGAGCAAGCGCACCAGCGCGCGCCCTGGAAATGGATCGTTAACAAGCAGCGCTAGGGCCACGCCGCCTACAACAGTAATCACGATCACACTTGCGAGCAAAATAATCGTGTTCCCTACCGCATTAGAAAACGACGGATCGGTGACGAAGTAGGAAAAATTATCGAGCCCTGCAAACCCGCTCACCTCGGGCTGCATGAGGTTATAGCGGATGAGCGAGAAATAAATCGTCATCGCCAGCGGAACGATCATCCACAAGAAGAGGGTGATCACCGCGGGCGCAAGCAGCGCGCGTGGGAGGAAGCGATTCAAAATGCGCGCGCCGCTTTTATATTGCGCAACGTTACTTGTAGTAGCCGCCTTTGCGCATCTCGCGGTCGGCCGCTGTTTGCG
>JANMDS010000275.1:0-14552 GCA_031376405.1 Betaproteobacteria bacterium | reverse complement strand
GTGGCGCAAAAAAAGTTGCACCTCAGGTACGCATCGCTTTACTTACTTCACCTCACGAATACCAAACCGTTGCTCTGCTTCGCGCCAATCAAGCGTGGTCGTTTTCCCAGGCTCAGGAAAGTCGGGCACGGTGACAGTGCGGGTGAGCCCGCGAGCGAATTCGCCTTTTGGTCGCACCACCTTGAACTTACGCGGCTCGCCCATCGCCACGCCTTTCACGTACAGCTGCAGCGCATGATCGCCTTCGGAGAGCGTGTTGTAGTTGAAGAGAAGCCCAAACCCCGCGTTCGGGTGCGAACACACGGGCTCCACATCCGCCCGCCCCGACTCAGACGGTACGCGGATGCGTGCGCCGCCGTTAAGCGCAAGTTCGATATCGTCCGCGATACACGCCCAGCCGGAAATCAACCCAACCCCGCTCTGAACACTGTCCGCAGCAGGAATTTCGATAAGCGCTTTTTGCGCTTGTTCTTTAGTGAGCACGGCGAAAGTGATTTCTTGTGTACGAAGAATGGGCTCATCTCGTTGGCGGTCTTCGGGGTAGGGGCCGGGGAAAGGAATCGCTCGAACGGTGTATTTACCCGGTTGAAATGTACCAAGTGAAATCGGAAAAACAGTTGCACAAATCGATACATTGTCTAGAGGAATGATTGAGAACGCGTTGTCAACTACAACTGAATTGCCCGAGCGGTTGACTTTGGTTCCAAGTGACTCAACGATCTGCTGTGGCGAGCGCACGCAGGCAGGTCCATTCCGTGTGAATACAGAAAGTAGAATTGAATCGCCAATCGCAACGGGGTATTTTGGAATAACGTCGATCTGAGGCATCAGCCGTGATCGAAAAGAAAGTGCATCGGGATCGGCTGGCTGCGAAAATGATGGTTGTGCAATGAGCGCGCAGCAAACGAGCACGCTCACGTTCGAAATCAATTTAGTTTCCATAGATTTCCACCTCTCTCCATGAAACCCATGACAGTCCGAACAAATCAGAAACTACTCGAACGTACCTCCCGCTTGCGTTGTTCAACTGCAGCGAAATCGGTGACAGGATTTCAGCGTACTCGCTAACTGACCCAATCTGCGTTAAGCCCTGCCCATCTCCGACGAATATTTGATGCTTTGAATTTCCAAATCCGCTTTGCTCAGGCACCATTCGAATAGAGGTCAACGTTCGCGTTTGCCCGAGATCAAACTGGATCCAACCGCGTGCCGAACCTGCATTCCAATAGTTTCCACTCAAGTACAAACTGTCTTGCGTCGACCAGAGATCGCTACTTGCCGTAGACGAGCTGGCCTGGATGCTAGTTGGCATCAATCTGGACGCAACTACGGTGATGGGGATCGCAGTAGAGTTGGGTTTATAGATCGGTTCGAACAACGTATCCTGATTTCCGGTATGTTGAAGGATTGACCTCAAATACGACTCACGTTGAACGGGCGTTGTTGAGGGGCCGCCGTAACGAGCCGCCTGTGCAGCCAAAGGCGGCGCCGCAAACGAGGTTCCCTTCGCTTGGAAACTGATCGGGGTCGCCGACGTAGGGCCGGAGGGGAACCACGTTAGCGTCGAAAAGGTCGTCGAGGGTGCCCACATCTCAACACAATGACCCGCGTTGGAACCCGGCGCGCTAGCAAAGAATGGGTTTTGCCCTGGAGAGGCAACCGTGACGCTGGCGTTGCTCCCCGTAAATCCGATAACAAGATTGGCGTTGTCGTAAGACAACTCCTGCTTATTATCTGCATCGATTCCTCCAACAACTACGATTCCATCAACCTTGTTTTGAGTCGGGGTTCCGTAGTAGCCGTGAAGCTGTGGCGAGCAGTAAGCCCTTTCGCACGCACTTCCAGAATTATTGCCAGCCGATTGCGCAATGAACGAACGTGTGCTGCCCCTTCGGATGAGTTTTCCCTTAGGTTGATCGAACCGAAATGAATTTAAGTCGTTAATCGAAATACTGATTACTCCATAAGTCGAATTCTGCTCGCTGTGCGCGAGCGTGAAATCGATACTATTGAGCAGCGATGGCGCTGTGAAGTCGCCGATTTCGACGCTCCAAAGATTTGTCGCGCCAGGGTTAATCCCTCGAACGAACTGCCCGTTCGATTTCGCCCCGAGAATCCCCATGATAAACGTTGCGTGGTCGCGATCAATGTAGTTTCCTGGCGAGTTCACGGGGGCGATGTTAAATGTCAAATCTGGATGCGCGTGCGGCGTACGATCAAACAGGTAGATCGGTATTGTGGAAGAAAGTGCATCGTCGGTGCCAATCGATTGCTTTCCCCAAGGAATGCGTTCTCCGCCTTCGAAGCGATCGTTCCAAAGCCCTGATGGAGTTGCACGCTGTGTTGCATCAATTTCCTCAATTTCCATCACCCGCGCATCTCGCGCCAGTGCCTGCGCTGTCGCGGGCGATAAATAGGCTGTAAGCGTAGACCCAACCCAAGATGTCATCCCCACCGCATCAAAGCTGTACTCCTTTTCGATCTGTTTGGCGAGGTATTGCATCTCGTTTCGATGCCAGCCACGAAAATCGGTTGCGTTTTCCTTTGCCTCCGCGATGCGTGGGGCGGGAAAGTTTTTGACGTACTTTTTGGTGTTTTTCACCACATTTTCCCGTAAGTGAATCACGTACTGCGCGAATCCTTGGGCATTGCGCTTTTGGGTGCCTTCGCGCGCGCTGGTAAGCCCGATTGCGGGCGCGATGCTGGGCTCATCTTCTTCGTAGATGATGACCCCCGGATCGTCGTTGGGTGAGCCCTTCGCGGCTGCGGCTAACGCGGGGGGGGGGGGGGGATGAGTGCGCAGACCAGCAGCGCGGAGACGAGCTTTGACATTTGAACCATTTTCGAACTCCTACGATTACGGAACAGGGAACATGTAGGCTACTCCTTTGCTGAAAGAACGACAACTAACAGAATTGGGGATGTTCAAAACATAAGATTTGTGATACGCGTCCTGGTGATGCTGTGTCACAGCCGCCGACAAAAAAGCAGTCCATCGCAGCCGTAGTCACCCTTATCACGCAGAACTATTGGGGACGCACTACGTCAGTCAGATATTAGTCAACAAAACCGCGACTTACACACATTTCCCAAAATACCTGCGGCGTAAAACAGGCGTCTTTTAAGATTTATCGCCCAAAAAACACGTCCTTTTCGTATTGCTTTTTAATACTGAACGCATAATTTTTAAAAAAAGCATGTGGGTACTTAGAATGCCAACCCATGAGCGCATACCCCTCCTCGCAATTCCAACTGCTTTCCCAAAAACGTTTCGCCCCGTTTTTCTGGACCCAATTTTTCGGCGCGATGAACGACAATGTTTTTAAAGTCGCGTTCACCGGCCTCATCACGTATCAAGCTTGGAGTTGGGGAGGACTTTCGCCGGCGGTGTTAGTCAATATTGTGGCCGCGCTTTTCATCTTGCCCTTTGTGTTGTTCTCGGCTACCTCTGGGCAGTTGGCGGATAAGCTCGAAAAATCGAAACTGATGCGCTTTGTGAAGGTGCTGGAAATCGCGTTTATGATCATCGCGGCGATCGGTTTTGTCACCCACAGCGTACCGATGCTGCTCGCAACCGTGTTTTTAATGGGGCTTCACTCCACGCTTTTTGGTCCGGTGAAATATGCCTATTTACCTCAGCATTTAGCCACCGAAGAGCTCACCGGCGGCAATGGATTGGTCGAGTCGGGCACGTTCGTCGCCATTTTAGTGGGCACCATAGCAGCGGGTATTTTGGCCAGCCTCGCGCCAATGTGGAGCGCGGTGGCGCTGCTTGTGGTTGCGCTGGCGGGTTACGCGGTGAGCCGGTCGATTCCGTTGTCTCCCGCAGCCGATCCAAGCTTAAAAATAAACTGGAACCCCGTAACGGAGACGTGGCGCAATTTAAAGCTCGCGCATGGCAATGTGGTGGTGTTTCGTTCATTGCTAGGCATTTCGTGGCTCTGGTTTTTCGGAGCCACGTTTCTCACCCAATTTGCGCCCTTTGCTAAAGAAGTGATTCGTGGCGATGCCGGTGTGTTTACGGCTTTACTCACCATTTTTTCCATTGGTATCGCCGTGGGTTCGCTTTTGTGCGAAAAATTATCCGAGGGCAAAGTCGAGATTGGCTTGGTGCCCTTAGGCTCCATCGGCATGACAATTTTTGCGCTCGATTTGTATTTCGCATCGAAAGGCTACACGCCAGGTGCGTCGCCGATTTCCGCCCCCGCACTGTTGAGCAGCGGGCCGCTTTTGCGCATTTCGATTGACCTATTTTTGTTAGCGCTTTTTGGCGGGCTCTACAGCGTGCCGCTCTATGCGCTCATCCAAGAGCGCACGCAAGCTTCACACCGCTCGCGGATCATCGCTGCGAACAATATCTTAAACGCGATTTTCATGATTACTTCAGCTGGCATGGCCATCGCGCTGTTTAGCTTTGGCGCGACCATTCCGCAACTGTTTTTGGCAACGGCGATTTTGAATGCCGTAGTCGCGATTTATATCTATTCGCTCACACCCGAATTTTTAATGCGCTTCTTAACGTGGATATTGATTCACACCGTTTACCGCATCAAAAAAACGGGGCTAGCGCATGTGCCCGATACAGGGCCAGCGCTCATCGTGGCCAACCACGTGAGTTATGTGGACGCGCTGGTGATGGGCGGTGCGTGTAAGCGCCCGATTCGGTTTGTTATGGACCACCGCATATTCAAAATTCCTGTGTTGAGCTTTATTTTCCGCACCGGAAAAGCCATTCCCATTGCCTCTGAAAAAGACGATCCGGCGATGAAAGAACGCGCGTTTGCCGAGATTGCAAAAGCTTTGAAGGAAGGCGATATCGTGGCCATTTACCCGGAAGGCCAGCTCACCACCAACGGTGAGATGAACGCCTTTCGCCCAGGTTTTTTGCGCATCATTGACGAAACGCCGGTGCCGGTCATCCCCACGGCGCTGCGCGGTTTGTGGGGCAGCTTTTTTTCGCGTAGCGGCGAAGGGCGGGCTTTTACCAAATTGCGCGGGTTGTTCTCGCGCATTGAGTGGCGCGTGGGTGCACCGCTGCCCGCGCACCACGCTTCGCTTAGCGCCGTGGAGCAGGCGGTGCGCGATTTACGGGGAGATAATCGGTAAATAATGCCGTTTTTGCGCCGCAGGTTTAGGGCTCAAAATGAAGAAAAGCGAACTCTGGCATTGACGAGACAGCGGATTCACTGCTCAAATGACCGTTTGAAAAACACAAACCGAGGCCCACTGGGCCAGGAGGAGACTTTCGATGAACACTGTTTCAATCATTAAATCCGCAGCACTTGTGGCGATGGCTGTGGCCGCGCTCGCCGGCTGTAGCGGCGGCACGGATGAAAACAAAGTGGTCGCTATGCGCGTGATGGGCGATAGCTTGGCCGATGCGGGTACGTTCGGGCGCAAGTTCACCATCGGTGGCACCGATGGTTTGATTTACCCGGAGCGCGTCGCACAAGCCTACGGTTTTTCTGCAGCGTGCCCGTACTTCAAATTCACAGGTACAACGTTCTTACCGAGCACCGATACCAATTGCATCAATTATGCGGTGGGCGGCGGCGTGATTAATGGCCCCGCGAGCGGCCTCTCCGCGCCGGATCCACGCAATTTAAATGTTCAGTTAAATGCCTCCGCAACCGGCGGCGCCTACTCCGGACGCGAGCTATTTTTGATTGATGGCGGCGGCAATGATGCTGCCACATTAGCTGGTGCCTATTTGCGCGCTGGCGCCGATAAAGGCGCGGCGTATGCCGCCGTGTTGGGTACGTTACTCACGCCCGCGCAAGTGGGCGCGGCAGCCGCAGGCGGCGCAGCTGGGCTCGCGGGTGCGGGAGGCGACTATATGAAGGCCTTGGCTAAATCTTACGTTGATATGGTGACCAAAGGTACGATTGACAAAGGCGCTACCCGCGTAGTAATCGTGAATATGCCTGGCATTACCAATACGCCACGCTTCCAAGCAGTGCTGGGCGGGGTCGCCGCAGCATCCGGCGGTGGCGCAACGGGCGCAGCAGCACGCGCGCAAGTGGAAGGCCTCATCAAGGGCTGGACGGTCACGTTCAACACCGAGCTGGCAAGCCTTACCGCAAACAACACCAAAATCATGGTCTACGATTTTTATACATTCTTCAACGAAGCGGTAACCAACCCTGCGAAATACGGAATTACAAACGCTAAGGATACGGCGTGCCCGGTAACGGGGCTTGGCTCAGACGGTTTGCCAACCTATGATTTCGCAACCTGCACCGATGCAAACTTGGCTGCGAAGCCACCTGCAGGCGCAACAGGCGGCGCAGATTGGTACAAAACCTGGCTCTTTTCCGATGGCTTCCACCCTACGCCATTTGGGCATCAAATTTTGAGCGGATTCATGGTTGAGCAGATTAAGGCGCGCGGCTGGCTCTAATCTTTGCCGTTTTGCCGGAAGTATGCGGCGCAGTGTTGCCTCTTCGTTTCGAGGCAACATTGCGCCGTAGTTTTTTGGGCTGCTCGCAAAAGCGCAATGCGTTAAAGTTCAGGAATAATATTTAAACAGGAGGTTGCATGAACCGTCCCTTTCGCACCGGCGCACTGGCTTTGATATTTTCGTTATTGCCGATTGCGCATAGCTTCGCGCAAGCTTTCCCTACTAAGCCTGTGCGCATCATGGTCGGCGCGGGCGCGGGCGGCGGTACAGACATTTTGGCGCGCATGCTCGCTGAAAAAATGGGCGAATCGCTAAAGCAAAGTTTCATCGTCGAAAACCGCCCAGGCGCATCGAACACCATTGCGGCAGATCTCACCGCCAAAGCCGCGCCGGATGGGCACACGCTTTTGGTGGCCACTAACACCGGTCAAGCGATTGCGCCGCATGTATTGCCGTTAAGCTTTAACCCGCTGAAAGATTTGCAGCCGATTGGCCTCATCGCCGTAGTGAACAACGTGTTGATCGTTGGGCCCGGTGCGGGAAACGTGCGCGATGTGAAGGAACTGCTCGCGTCGATTAAATCGAAAGGCGGTTTGCGCTACGCTTCATCCGGCGTAGGCAGTACGCAGCACATCGCAGGCGAAGCGTTTGATCTCGCCACCGCTACCAAAAACACCCACGTGCCCTACAAAGGCAGCAGCCAAGCTCATGTAGATTTATTGGGTGGACAAGTAGAGATGATGTTCGACACCACGTCTTCTGCTTCCGCGCACATCAAATCGGGTAAGTTGAAGCCCTTGGCTATTTTGGCCAACAAACGCTCTACTGAATTTTCGGAAGTGCCTACGCTGACCGAAGCGGGTGTATCGGGGGTGGATGTGAGCACCTGGTATGCACTCTACGCAACAGGTGGCACGCCGAAAGGCGCGGTGGATGCACTAGCCACCGAGCTACAACGGGTATTGCGCTTGCCGGATGTGCAGGTGAAAATTAAAGGTTTAGGCGGCGATGTCGGCACGCTCGGCCCCGCAGAGATGATCGGTTTTGGGCAAAGCGAATTTGAGCGCTACGGTGCGCTCATCAAGGCTGCAAATATTAAGCTTAACTAATGGCTACCACCACGCGCATCGCCACGCTTCTTGGCGACCCCAGCGGCATCGGCCCCGAGGTAATGGTGCGCTTGCTAGCCGAGCGCGCGCAATTTTCAGATGCGGCGTTTGTATTGATTGCCGATCCGCAAGCGCTGGCATCGGGGCTACGCATTACCAACATTGATCTGCCGCTGCGAGCATTGGCCCACGCTGGCGAAGCGCTCGCAGCAGGGGAAATTGGGTTCGTCGCCTTGCCATTGCTCGCGCCTGATTCGCTTCAACTCGGTACAAGTAATGCGGCCTCGGGCGCGCTCACGCTGGCCGCGCTCGATCACGCAACCGATGCGGTGTTGGCCGATGCGGTGCACGGCATTTGCTTCGCGCCGATGAATAAGCACGCGCTGCGTTTGGGCGGCATGCACGCGGAAGACGAAATGCGCCACATGCAAGCGCGGCTGAACGTGACCGATTTTGTATGCGAATTTAACGTCACGCAAAACTTGTGGACTTCGCGCGTCACCTCGCATATTCCTCTGCGGGAGGTGGCGCAAAACCTCTCGCATGCGGGCATCGTGTCGGCATGCGAAATCATTCATCGCAGCTTAATTGCAGCTGGGCTTCCTACGCCGCGCATCGGCGTGTGTGGACTCAACCCGCACGCAGGCGATGGCGGCTCGATTGGGCGCGAGGAAATCGAGCTCATTGCACCGGCTGTTGAAGCCGCGCGGGCAGCGGGCTTCAACGTGACCGGCCCGCACCCAGCCGATACGATTTTTGTTGCCGCCAACAAAGGCGCATTCGATGGCATCGTCACCATGTATCACGATCAGGGCCAAATCGCTATGAAGCTTATGGGGTTTGAGACTGGCATTACCGTGCTCGGCGGTTTGCCTGTCCCGGTTACCACCTGCGCGAGCGGTAGCGCGTTTGATATCGCAGGCAAAGGCATTGCCCAAATCGGCGGCCTCAGGCAGGCCATGAAAACTTGCATCACAATGGCGCAAGCCCGTTCACATGGCTGAATTGAAAATCTTCACGCACCCAGCCTGCGCACTGCACGACATGGGCGCAGGCCACCCCGAGCAGCCCGCGCGTGTTGTGGAGGTGATGAACGCACTGCGCGTCGCAGATCTCGCGCGCGATGACAATACCGAGAGTGCACCGCAAGCGAGCATCGAGCAGCTCATGCGGGTACACCCGCGCGACTACGTAGATTTTGTGCACTTCACATCCCCCGAGCGCGGGCGGGCGCAGCTTGACCCGGATACCGCGATGAATCCACATTCTCTTTCCGCTGCGCTGCACGCAGCAGGCGCTGGGGTAGCTGCGATTGATTGGGTCTTGGCCGGAGATGATCGGCGGGCGTTTTGCGTCGTGCGTCCGCCAGGGCACCATGCGTTGCCCGAAAGCGCGATGGGCTTTTGCATTTTTGCTAATGTAGCGATTGCGGCCCACCACGCGATTGCTGCCTATGGAGTCGAGCGGGTTGCGATTGTGGATTTCGATGTCCACCACGGCAACGGCACCGAAGCCTGCGTGGGCGGCGATGCGCGCATTCGGCTTTACTCCACGTTTCAGCATCCGTATTATCCGCACAGCGGCGTACCCGCAAGCGCAGAAAATGTAGTTAACATTCCGCTCGCTTGGGGCAGCGGAAGCGAGGAAGTAAGGAGCGCTTTTTCTGGGAGATTATTGCCAGATTTAGCCGATTTTGCGCCGCAGGTATTACTCATTTCCGCAGGATTCGACGCCCACCGCGACGACCCACTCGCAGGATTAAATTTTGTTGAGGACGATTACGCTTGGATGACTGAAAAACTCGTAGCCCAGGCCAACGCCAGTGCAAACGGGCGCATGGTAGCCATGCTGGAAGGCGGGTACAACTTGCAAGCGCTGGCGCGTAGTGCGGTGGCACATGTAAGCGAATTGAGGGCGTAAAAGATGGACCGACGCGATTTCCTCACCTGCTCCGTTGCCGCTGCAACGCTTTCAGCGTTTGATGCGCTGGCCAATACTCCGCAAAAACAGTATGTGCGGGCGCAGCTTACCGATGCGCTGGGTGATCCGCTAAAGGCTTCGGCCATCAAGGCAGAGACAAACTACGTTTTTTTCTATCCGTTTTCGTCTACGCCCTGCTTCCTGTTGAACTTAGGCAAAACGCTTAAAAATCCTACAACGCTTAAAACCCAAAAAGGTCAAACTTACGGTTGGCAAGGCGGCGTGGGCAAGGGTAGTTCGCTGGTGGCCTATAGCGCCATTTGCGCCCATAAGCTTGCGTATCCGGCGAAAGAAGTGAGCTTCATTCGCTTTCAAGCGAACAAAACCCAAACCAGCAATGCTGGGATGATTCACTGCTGTGCCGACCACAGCGTGTACGATCCGGCCGCGGGCGCGCGCGTAGTGAGCGGGCCTGCACTGGAGCCGTTGGCGATTGTGCTCTTAGAGTGGGATGAAAAAACCGATGGACTCTACGCCACGGGCACGCTGGGTGCCGAGCAGTTCGATGCGTTTTTTCAGAAGTATGATTTCAAGCTCCAGCTTGAATACGGTGCGCGGGCCAAGCAAGCCGTTGCCGCGAAAACATCCCTCACCGAATTGGCTCAGTATTGCAAAAATGTAGCTCAGTGCTGAGGCACTTTTAAGCCTCTTTTTTCCGGAGATTACTCTCAAAAAGTGCTTTTTTTACGCCGCAGGTAGCAGCTATTTTTGAATGCAATAAAGGAAGTGATTTGCAATTTCAGCCGTCACTGTTTCTGGCGCATCCTTCCACGCGCTGTGGCCGCATTGCGGGAGCTTACGTAGCTGCGCGGAGCGTATTTGACTTGCAATCACTTCAATCTGAGCCATCGTGCCGTATTCGTCGTTCTCACCTTGGATAGCCAGCACAGGGCAGGCAATTGTGGTTAACAACTTAGTAATGTTCCAGGTGCGAAACCCAGCGCTGAGCCACACATCGTTCCAACCGTAAAAGGTGGCCGCGCAATCCCGATGATATTTGCCAAGCCGCGCGGACAAATCAGTGGTTTCGAACGCCGAGCGCGCGGCGACAATGCTCTGCACGGAAATCGCTTCGACGAAGCAGTGCGGTGCCATTGCCACCACCCCGGAGACGGCCCCAGGGAACGTAGCGGCGTGAATGAGCGCGATTGAGCCGCCATCGCTGTGCCCCACGAGAAACGGTTTTTCGAGCCCCAACGTTTCGAACAACTCGGGCGCAGTTTCGAGGGCTTCTTCGTGCATAAATTGGACGTTGCGCACATTGCGTACTTGCGCAGGCAGCGGCGTGGATTGTCCATACCCGTAGCGCGAATACGCCACCACGCGTGCGCCCGTGGCCGCCGCGAGTGCGTGCGGGAAATCCCGCCACATGGCTACGCAGCCCAATCCTTCGTGCAATAAAACAATCGGTGGCAATCCAAAAACCTGCGGCGCAATATCGAGCACTTCTAGCTGAAATCGCCCGGAATCTACGAACATTTACACGCCCAGTAAGCTGTGAATGATCGTTTCGTCTTGGGTGAGTTTGGCGCTATCGCCCCGCCAAACGATACGGCCTTTTTCGAATCCGATATGTTCATCGGCAAGGGGTTTCATCGCGCTCAAATTTTTATCAATGATGAGCATCGAAAGCCCTTCCGCTTTGAGTGTGCCGACGCAATCCCAAATTTCTTGTCGAATGAGCGGAGCTAAGCCTTCGGTGGCTTCATCGAGAATGAGCAGTTTCGGGTTGGTCATGAGCGCGCGACCCACGGCCAACATCTGCTGCTCCCCGCCAGACATTTTTCCGGCGAGCTGATTCATTCGCTCACCCAATCGCGGGAACAGTTTTGTGACCCGCTCCACCGTCCAGGCTTTGCCGTTGCGTGTGGCGGCCGTGGCGATTAAGTTTTCATGTACGGTGAGCGTGGGGAAAACATGTCGGCCTTCGGGCACTAAACCCACGCCCGCTTGGGCGATTTTGTAGGCGGGCCACGTGGTTACATCTTGGCCTGCAAACTGCATCTGCCCGCCGCTTGGTTTAATCATGCCGGATAGGCATTTCACCAGCGTGGATTTGCCCATGCCGTTGCGCCCGAGTAGCGTTTTTACTTCGCCTTCGCGCAGGGTTAAATCAATGCCAAAGAGCACTTGGCTGCTGCCGTAACCCGCTTCGATATTGGAGATGGAAAGTAGCGTTGCGCTCATTTCAATGCCCCAAGTAGGCGGACTTTACGTCGGCATTGTCGCGGATACGATCCGGTGTGTCGGTCGCAATGATTTTTCCGTAAACCAATACGCTGACTCGGTCTGCAAGGGCGAACACCGCGTCCATATCGTGCTCCACCAAGAGCATCGGATAAGTCGTGCGTAGCTGTTGCAGTAAAGCAATCATTGATTCCGATTCGCCCTGACTCATACCAGCGAGTGGCTCATCGAGCAAAAGCAATTTTGGTTTCAGTGCTAAGGCCATCGCCAACTCAAGTTGCCGATGTTCGCCGTGGGCCATCACCGCGGCGCCCACATTTGCACGCGCGCCCAGGCCAACTTGCGCGAGCGCAGCCTGCGCAGCCTCCACGATGGCGGTTTCGCGATGGGCATTGCGGAAGAAAAATAAATTGTTGGGCCGCATGGTTTGTGCCGCGAGCATCACATTTTCTAGCGCAGTGAACTCTTTACACACTTGCGTAATCTGGTACGAGCGGGCAAGGCCGCGACGGGAGCGGGTATGCACGGGCAGGGCGGTGATGTCTTCACCATTGAGATGTATCGTGCCTTCATCGGGCGCAATCTCGCCCACGAGCTGGGTGATGAGCGTGGTTTTGCCTGCGCCGTTGGGGCCGATGAGTGCATGAATTTCGCCCGCTTCGACGGTGAGGGAAACGTGATCGGTTGCGGTGAGGCCACCGAACCGCTTTACTAAACTGTGGGTTACGAGCACGCTCATTCGTCGTCCCCAGGCAGCGAGCCGTAGAGGCCGCGCTTCAATGTGAGCGTCATGATGACGATGAGTAAACCCAAAATCAACATCCAATTGGATTTGTAATCGGGCGCGACCATTTCAACCAAGTGTGGCAACAGTTCTTCAAGTAAGAGGAACGCTGCCGCGCCCAATACCGGCCCATATACTGTGCCCACGCCACCCAAAATAATTATCACGATGAGCTCGCCCGAGACCGTCCACGCGCCATACGCGGGCGAGGCAAAATTGGTTAAGTTCGCCAGCAAAAAACCGGCAATTGCGGCGACGCACGCCGAAACAACATAGGCTGTGAGTTGATATTTCAGCGGTGCGTGCCCGAGGGCTTTCATTCGGCGTTCGTTTTGCTTGATGCCGCGCAGCGTCATCCCAAAAGGGCTGCGCACCACTTTAAACATCGCAAACAGCGCAGCGAAAAGCAGCGCAAAGGTGAAGTAATAGAGCACCGTATTGTTCGATAAATCAAAGAGACCGAAATCGCTGCGATTGGGCAAAGTAAGGCCATCATCGCCACCGTATTGTTTCAAGCTCACCGCCAGGAAAAAAAGCATTTGTGCGAACGCAAGCGTAATCATGATGAACGCCATACCGTTGGTTCGCAGGCAGATCGCGCCCGTAATGAGCGCGACCACTGCTGCGCCAATGATTGCTAACGCTAGGTGGGCGTAGCCGCTCGTAATGCCGTGTGAAGAGGGGATCGTCACGGCATAAGCGCCTACCAAAACGAACATGGCGTGCCCGAGGCTCACCATGCCGCCGTAGCCCAAAATGAGGTTCAAGCTTACCGCAGCCAGCGCGTAAATCATGATGCGAATAGCGAGCTTGTTGTAGTAACTGGTATCGAGCGTCTGCGAGATGAGGGGCAACACCAAGAAAAGCCCGAGCGTGCCTAAGCACACAATGCTGCGCGGAGACTTGAGGTGCGCGGTGATTTTCTCAATCATTATTTTTGCGCTGGAAATAAGCCTTGCGGACGCACGGCCAACACCACCGCCATAAGCAAGTAGATGAGCATGGAGGCGAGCGCTGGTCCCGCAGCATCAGCCACATTACGATCAAACATTGTGCGCATGATAAGCGGCATAAAGGCCCGACCGAGGGTATCGACCACGCCCACAATCACCGCGCCAAAGAGCGCACCGCGAATGGAGCCCAGGCCACCGATGATGATGACTACCAACGTCAGAATCAGGATCGGCTCACCCATACCCGGCTGTACAGAGAGGATAGGCCCAGCCATCGCACCGGCTAAGCCTGCCAAGCCCGCGCCGAGGGCGAACACCAGCGTGTTGAGTAATTTGATATTCACACCCAACGCGGAAACCATCGGTGCATTGCTCGCACCGGCGCGAATCAACATGCCTACGCGGGTTTTTTGAATGAGCCACCACAATCCGGCTGCAACCGCTAAACCTACGCCGATGATCGCGAAGCGGTAGGCGGGGTAGTTAAATCCCAAAATTTCTACTGTGCTCGAAAGCTCTTCTGGCACTTGCGTAAATACCGAGCCGGTGCCCCAGATGATGCGCACGAATTCGTTAAAAAATAAGATTAAGCCAAAGGTTGCCAGCACTTGATCGAGGTGGTCCCGATCGTAAAGTTTGGTCAGCGCCACCCGATCCACCACGAAGCCCACGAACGCCGCACCCAAGCTTCCGGCTAGC
The DNA here is from genome assembly GCA_031376405.1 of Betaproteobacteria bacterium. GTDB lineage: Bacteria > Pseudomonadota > Gammaproteobacteria > Burkholderiales > Casimicrobiaceae > JANMDS01. The sequence goes on along the minus strand of JANMDS010000275.1, from coordinate 440 downwards.
ACCGCCACTATGAAAGAGTTGGTCTTGGCGAACGCTGCGGCTGCAAAGTAAGCGCCCAACATGTACAGTGAGCCGTGCGCCAAATTCACAAAATTCATAATGCCGAATACGAGCGTCAAACCTGCGGCGAGCAAAAACAACAAAACGCCAAGTTGTAGCCCGTTCAAAGCTTGAGTGATGATGAGGTTTATCGGCATAACGTTGTTGGTTTTGACCGCGATATTGAGATCATAAAAACTGCATTATCGTGCATAACGTGTGCTATCTCCCTAAAATTATAGGTAATAAATGCAAAAAAGTGCGTAAAAGGGATTAAACCAGAGGAGATAATTTCAGAAATGAGGCGCTTTTACGCCGCAGGTATTTTGAGGAAGTGCCATCATTTTGCGGCAGAAAAGATTTCAGTTGGATATGAATTTTCAGATGAATCGCAATTAGGG
>JANMDS010000270.1:0-9729 GCA_031376405.1 Betaproteobacteria bacterium | reverse complement strand
AACGTTCCCCGTGGGATAGGTGGCGGTAATGCATTGAAGGCAACTCCAACTTTGGTCGGTTTGGGATGCTGACAGTTTGTTACCTTCACCACCGTCCCACCCCGCTCCAACACTTTGTTGCACTTCGTTTGTTAATTCAAGACCCATTCTGCGCCGCAGGTATTTACTCAAATACTGCTCTACAAGTTACGCCACCAAATCATAAGCCGGCAGCGTTAAAAACTCCACAAACTCATCGCCCGTACACATCGGGCCGAACATCGTGGCCGCCTGCGCGTAAGGCGTGGCGTTGAACACCGCGTCGCCTTTTTCTTTGCGAATCGCTTCGAGCTCTTGCGGGATCAAGGCGTTCACCATCGCAGCGTCTACTTTGCGGCCGTCGTCGAGCTTGCCTTTTGGTGTGCGAATCCATTGCCACACTTGGCTTCTTGAAATCTCAGCGGTCGCTGCGTCTTCCAACAAGCCGTGTACGGGCACGCAGCCGTTGCCGCCGAGCCATGAGCCTAGGTATTGAATGCCGACGTTGATGTTCATACGCAAGCCCGCTTCGCTGATGGGGGCTTCGGGGGCGAAGTTGAGCAAGTCGGCGGCGGTTACGTTGATGTCGGGGCGTTGCTTGTCGTATTGGTTAGGTTTCGTGCCCAATACTTTATCGAATTCCGCCATCGCGGTGGCGACCAAGCCGGGGTGGGCGACCCAGCCGCCGTCGTAGCCGTCGGTCGCGTCGCGCAGCTTATCGGAGCGCACGCCTTCGAGCGCTTTTTCGTTGGCTACGGGGTCGTTTTTATTGGGGATGAGCGCGCTCATGCCGCCAATCGCAGGTGCGCCGCGCTTGTGGCAGGTCTTCAATAAAAGCATCGCGTAGGCGCGCATGAACGGCGAGGTCATCGTGATGTTTTTGCGATCTGCCAAGCAGAAGTTTTTGTCTACTTTGAATTTTTTAATGCAGGAAAAAATGTAATCCCAGCGACCTGCATTTAAGCCCGAGCTATGTTCGCGTAGCTCATACAAAATCTCTTCCATTTCGAATGCGGCGAGAATGGTTTCGATCAATACCGTGGCTTTAATCGTGCCTTGCGCGATGCCGAGCGCGGTTTGCGCGTGCACGAAAATATCGTTCCACAAACGGGCTTCTAAATGGCTTTCCATTTTCGGCAAATAGAAATACGGGCCGCTGCCATTGGCCAACAATTGCTTAGCGTTGGTGAAGAAATAGATCGCGAAATCAAACATGCCGCCGTGGGCCATTTGGCCATCAATGGATACATGTTTTTCCATCAAATGCCAGCCGCGCGGGCGCACGAGCAAGGGGCAGACTTCGCCATTTAACTTATACGATTTACCGTTTTGCTCCAACGTAATGGTTTTGTTAATTGCATCGCGCAAATTGATTTGCCCAGCGATATTCATCTCCCAGCGCGGGCAATTGCTATCTTCAAAATCGGTCATGTACATCTTCGCGCCAGAGTTGAGCGCGTTAATCACCATCTTGCGATCAACGGGGCCGGTAATCTCTACGCGCCGATCCAGCAAATCTTTTGGTTGCGGGGCAACTTGCCACGCGCCTTCGCGGATGGCTTTGGTCTCGGGCAAAAAGTCAGGGCGCTCGCCTGCATCTAAGCGCTTGGTACGCTCCACGCGCGCGGCCATCAGCTCGCGGCGGCGGGGCTCAAATTTACGGTGAATTTCTGCGAAAAAACCCATCGCAGCGGGCGTTAATACTTCGGCGAATTCTGCTGTGATGGTGCCTTTGATTTCGATACCGGGTGCGTAGTGTGGGGTGCTCATAAATTCATATTCCTTCAAATACCTGCGGCGCAAAAATGACCAATTCCGGCCATTATCTCCCGCAAAATAGGCTTATTTAGACTGCGCAGTCTAGCGCAGCGGCTCAAAAATGGAAATGATTTCCGTATGGTGGAAACCCTAAATCCGCGGGGTGCGCGGCGGGCTTTGGGTTTGCGCCGCGTGTTGGGCGACGAGGGCGACAAAGCGAAAGTATATTTGTGTTTATTATATGTTGCAGTGCAATACTTGGGTGTCACTCCGGCGGAGGCCGGAGCCAAATTGCTCTCGGAACATCTGGCCAAACTATTGACGAGACAAAATTGGATCCCGGCTTTCGCCGAGGCGACGCTACATTAGGCTCTGGTTTACCGCTGCATCAACCGCCGCGAAAACGCACTGGCCACGTCCACCAGCGCTACAAGCAACATCATCGCAATCAAGATCGAGCTCGTCTCCGGCATTTGAAAAAGCCCCATGTGAAACGAGAGCATTTGCCCCAAGCCGCCTGCGCCCACTACGCCCAACACGGCGGCGGCGCGGATATTATTTTCCCAACGATATAAGGTGTAGCTCATGAGCTGGGGCAATATTTGCGGCAGCGTGGCGTAGAGAAACACGCGGCCTTCGGGCACGCCGCGCGTGCGCAGCGCAAACGCGGCGGTTTGGGGGGCATTTTCAATCGCTTCGGCGAACAAGCGCCCGAGCACGCCGGCGGTGTGCAGCGCGAGCGCGAGCGTGCCCGCAAAGGGGCCTAAGCCCGCCGCGATAAGCAACAGCGCGGCCCACACCAACTCGGGGATGGAGCGCAAGGCATTGAGCAACAGCCGCGTAGGCTCACGCCAAAAAGCCCGGTCGCCCGCGTGGGTTTTGCTCGCAGGCAGCGCGAGCACGAGGCCGAGCGCAGCGGCGATGACCGTGCCCAGTGCAGACATGGCGAGCGTCTCGAACGCTGCGATGCCAAGCTTTCCTAAAAATTTTGCATCCGCGCTCGGGGAGAGTAATTCGCCGATGAATTTGCTCATTTTTTTCATCGAATCCGCTGAGAAAAATTTGGCAAACTGCAAATCTAGCGAGATGAAACTGGCAATGGTTAAGCAGAGCAAACCGAACACAAACCAACACGATTTGCAGCGCAGATCGAAGAGTTTTAACTCTGTAGCTGTGCGGGAGCCGCTCATCCGAGGTTCCTGCGCAGCCAGCCGCTGGCGTAGTCAGCGATCCACACCAGCGCGATGAACACGAGCAGCATGGTGGCCACTTCGGAGCCGTTAAACATTTTCATGGAATTATCCATCTCTTGCCCCAAGCCCCCCGCGCCTACGAAGCCCAGCACAGCGGAGGAGCGAATCGCGCACTCCCAGCGGTATACGGTGTAGCTCGTCAACTCAGCGGCGTTTTGCGGCAACAGGCCATAGAAAAACGCTTGCAACCGCGAGCTGCCATTGCGCAATAAGGAAGTGGTGGCGTGGGCTTCGCCGCTTTCTAAAATCTCGGCGTACACCTTGCCGAGCATACCGCCGTAAGTAAGCGCAATAGCCAACACGCCCGCCGTTGGCCCCAAACCCACTACGCGCACAAACACCAGTGCCCAGATGAGCTCTGGCACGCTGCGTAACAAAATGAGCACGCCACGCACAGCGCTGCGCAAGGCTGAGGGCAGTGCGTTCATCCGCCCCGAAAGCGCGGAAACGGAGAGCGCGCGCACGCTAATGAGCGAGAGCGGGATGGCGATCACGAGCGCAATGGCAATGCCCGCAGTGGCAATAGCCACAGTGCGCCAGGTTTCTTTCGCTACCATGGCCATAAAGGTTGCGTCGAATTTTGGTGGAAAAAAATCGCCCAAAAATTTGCGGGTGGATTTAACCGATTGCGCGTCGAATAACACCCACGGTTTGAACTCGGTAGCAACGAGCATCGGCCACGCCAACACCAACGCAGCGCAACCCCAAAACACCCGCGTGCTCCATGCCGGATCGCGAAGTGAGGGAATCGTTTTTTTTACCTCGGCCACGCTCATCGGCAGTGCATCACCGCAGGCAGGGCTTCGGCGGCGGTTTCAATGGGGTCTTGTGCGGGGGCATGGAGCTCTTCGAGCTTATTGGCGTAGAGCGCGTGGAGCAGGGCTTGCGTCACTTCTTTCGCCGGCAAATCAAAGGCCAACTCCCCATCGCGCAAACCAATGATGCGCGGAAACGACGCGAGGGCGATGTCTACTTGATGCAGCGTACACACCAGCGTAGCCTTGCGCGCTTTCGCAGCGGACGTCAGACTCGCAATCGCTTGCTTCGTGCGTGTGGGGTCGAGCGCGGAGAGCGGCTCGTCTACCAAAAATAACGAAGCCTTACTCACCAAAGCCCGGGCCAGACCCACGCGCTGGCGCTCGCCACCAGAGAGCCGATCCACCCGCTCAAATACTTTATCGGCCAAATCAAACGCAGCGAGCGCATTGTGCGCCGCAGGTATATCCGTTGGGTAAAACAAACTGCGCACGCTGGCCGCCAAACCTTGATGCGGCAGGCGTCCTGCGAGCACAGCGGTCACCACCCGTTGTCGAGGCGGCAAGGGCGGCACTTGCGGCGCTAGAAAAAGTGTGCCCCGCAAAGCTTGTAACGCGCCCACATCCAGTGACCACGGGTTCGTTTGCCCGAGCGCGAGCGTACCGTGGGTGGGCTGCATGGCGCAGGCTAATACGTGGAGCAGTGTTGTTTTGCCGGAGCCCGATGCACCGATCACGGCCACTTGCTCGCCTGGCTCCACCGTGAACGTTAAGTCTCTAATCGCCGCAGCCGCATCGGGCTTTGCTGCGGGGTGGCGTGCGGAGAGCTGATTGAGAGAAAGTTTCAAGTGCGTGGGCTTGGAGCAGAGTTGGGCGTTTAACGAGCCATTGCTCAGCGCATAGGCTTGTTAACGAACCCCAGAGTCTACTTCAACAAACCCGCACTACGGGCTGCAGCTTCTAATCCTTTGTAATTCTCCGCTTTTGTAGGCACATATTTCGTGGCCCGATTGAGCGTGAGAATTTCTTTGCCCACTGGGTCGCTCGGGCTAATATCCAGGATCGCTTGCGTGATTTTCTCGCGCAGCGTCGCAGGCATATCGGCGTGAACCGACCAGTTGTAGTTGAAATAGCCCGGTGTGGTGTAGAACACATTGACCTCCGCCGTATCCACTTTTTTCTCAGCTACGAATTTGTTCCACACAGTAATGTCCAACGCGGCGGCATCTACTTTGCCCGATACCACCGAAGCAATCGTCGCGTCGTGCGCGCCGGAGTAGGCGACGCGCTTGAAATCTTTATCGGGGTCTACGTTTGCGGCTAACAAAAAGCTGCGCGGCATTAAATGCCCCGACGTGCTGGAGGCGGAGCCGAAGGACACTTGCTTGCCCTTCAAATCAGCCAGCGTTTTGATGCCCGAGCCCGTTTTGGTAATGAACACCGATTGAAACTTAGTGTCTTCTTCGCGCTGTGCAATCGGGATAATTTTCCCGCCCGAACGCACGTTTGCTTGTACATGGGTGAAGCCGCCAAACCACACCATATCCACATTTTTATTGACCAACGCCTCAACTGCGGCGGGGTAATCATTCACCGGAATGAATTCCACTTTCATTCCAATTTTCGATTCTAAGTATTTCGTGATTGGGCCTAATTTGCGCACCTGCTCGGTAGCGGCTTCCTCAGGAATCGTGGTGATTTTAAATGTCTGCGCACTCAAACCTACGCTAAAAACCGCTGCGGTAAAGGTAGAAATGGCGATGCGAATAAATGAAATACTCATAAATGATGCTCCAACGTAAAAAAATAAAAATACGCACAGACCCGTAAGGCGACAGCCGCGCTGCATGAGTCCACACGCTATCTACTTCGCGCAAACGTTCATCGTGGCTACAAACATTTTGGATGAGGCCGCAATTGCGAATACAAATGACGGAAAAGCCTGATTGTGCGCGTTAGGACTATTCTAGCGAACAACGTGTGACCGCGTGCGCGAAGCAACACCCTGACTCAAAGTTTGCGCTCGAGCGCGTGCAATATCCGACGAAAAATTGTCTCTTTTTCAGGAGATAAATGTCCCAAAGTGCCGTTTTTACGCCGCAGGTATCCAAATAAAAAAGCCACGACTACCGTGGCTTTTAGCTTTAGAGCATTGCAAATTTACTTTTTTGGCTCCATGCCTGGCCACGCTGGGAAAGGAAACGCGGGGAACACGGTTTTGCTCTGCGCCTGCATTTGTTTTTGCATGTCCATAAATACTTTCGAGCTTTGCTCGAAGTAATTACCCAACATGCCTTGCATCGCCGGTGCTTGCAGCGTTAGAAATTGCGACCACATATCTTTGGCGTTGGGCTTATTACCCCCGATCATCGCGCCGGCTTGCTCGGTCATTTGCGCCTGTATGTGCATCATGGCCCGCACGTTTTGCTCAAGTAACTGGCCGACGGGGCCTTGCACAGCGCTTTCGTAAAAGCCAATCATTTGCCGCAACATTTCGTTAGAGAACATCGGCGTACCGTGGGCATCTTCTTCCAAAATAATTTGGAGCAGGATACTTCGGGTTAAATCCTCGTTGGTTTTAGCGTCGATTACCTTGAACAACACCCCATCTAAAACCAACTGCTTTACCTCAGCCAGCGTGATGTAACCGCTCATGGCCGTGTCGTAGAGCCTGCGATTGGGGTATTTTTTAATCGTGCGGGGCGATTCAGCCATAGCCAGCACCTTCGTTTTGCGATGCGTCATTATCGCACGCGCGAACCGATGCCGCGTCGTAATGCAACAAAGTCCCACCGTTTATCGGTTAAAAGCTACCGCTCATCGGGTTTGAATCAATTTTGCTGCACCGCAACAAAAAAGTCTTGACACGGCCTTGTAGAGTCGGTAAAGTTCGTTTTGTGCGGTGCAACAAAACTTTGAAACCGCCTAGTTAAACCTTAACTTCACAGGGATCAAATCATGTTTAATGTTGTTATCGAGCAATATGCTGCACTGCAAAAATCTAACCTTGAGCAAGTTGCCAAGGCTTCACAATTAGCCTTCGCACAAGCCGAGCGCGCTTTTGCATGGAATTTCGGCGTTGCAAAGCAATCTTCCGAAGAATTCTTGGCTGACGTGAAAACCGTTGCTGCCGTTAAAGACGCTCAAGGCGCCGCTTCGCTTAACCGCTTGACCGAAGGCAAAGCAGAAAAAGCAGCAGACTACACCCGTGCCGTGTATGACCAATTTACCCGTTCACAAGCTGAAACCGCTAAGTTCGTTGAAGGCGCTGCCGCCGAAATGAACTCTGCATTCGTAAAGTTTGTGGATACCGTTGCTAAATCGGCGCCTGTTGGCGGCGAAGCGTTCGCGCAGCAGTTTAAGCAAGTAGTTGCTGCCCAACAAGCTGCAGCTGAGCAAGCGGCAAGCACGTTCAAGCAAGCGACTTCGGTTGCCCAATCTGCTGCGACCCAGGCTGTTGCAGCGGTTGCAAAAAAAGGCCGTAAGTAATTTTTTGATTTTGATCTTCACCCCGCAGTAGCGGGTGAAAAGTAGGTTCGGTGCGTTTCGTGCGCTCCACAATAGTGTCTCCTTCTGTATTCCTCCTCCAAGATTGGATGCAGACTTTAAGCCTTCAAGCGCTCGCGCGTTTTGAGGGCTTTTTCTTTTTCGGTTGCGTCGCTTCGTCCGCTTTGTAGCGGTCTGCGTATTCGAACGCTAACGGTCCTACGCTGGAGATCATCTGGCGCAGCCATTTTTGCGCGGGATTATTATGGTGATGCCTGTGCCAGAGTAAGTCCACCCGCACGGTGGGCGCGGTAAACGGCAATTCAAGCGATACCAAATCGTCCATCATCCCCGTTGATGCTAAAAAGTGGCGGGGCAATACCGTGAGTAAATCGGAGTTTGCAACCACGCCGCCAGCGGTAAAAAATTGGTTGACGGTTAGCACCACTGCGCGCTTGCGGCTAATGTCTGCCAAGGCTTCATCGATAAATCCAAACGGCCTGCCCGAGAAGCTCACCAGCAAATGGTGGGCGTCGCAGTACTGATCGAGTGAGAGCTTTCCGGTTTTTATTTTGCTCAGGAGCGGGTGTCCTTTGCGCAGTACGCAGACATACTCGCCCGCGTAAAGTTGATGGTGATGAAAGGTATCGGGCGCATCGGATTGCATCGCATGTTGCGCCACAGCTGCCACGGCCGCGGGGAAAAAACCGATCGCCAAATCGATGGTGCCGCCCTCGAGCAGCGCACGCGGATCGCGGGTGGTGAGTGGGAGTACGCGCAGCGTAATGTTGGCCTTGATGGCTTCAATTTCTCGCACCAACGGCGCGATAATCAGCGCCGCCGTTGAGTCCGCCATCGAAAGCACAAAACTGTGTTTGCCCACTTTTGGATCGAAGCTGCTTGGGGCGATGCTCGCGCGCAAACTCGTTAGCGCATCGCGCACCGTGGGCCACAGCGCCAGCGCACGCGGCGTAGGCTCCACGCCATAGCCGGCGCGCACGAGCAAATCATCGCCCACCGCATCGCGCAGCCTCTTCAAGGCGTTGCTCACCGCCGGTTGGGTCATGGCTAAATTATTCGCCGCACGGGTTAAGTTGCGTTCGGCCATCACTTCGTCGAAAACACGAAGAAGATTTAAATCAAGAGTACGAAAATTCATGGAGATCATGCCTAAATAGTGCTTGTTTTGCGCCGCAGGTAATACATTAATCATTCACCAGCGCAATGATAGCAATTACCAATATAAATTGGACGGATGGTTGCGGCGAGCGTAAAGTCTTGCTTGTCTCCTTCTGTATTCCTCCTCCTCCTTTGGATACAGACTTCCGTCCCCTGGCTCTCGCTGGGGGATTTTTTTTGTGCGCTTTGGAATAAATCGAAAAAAATTCCGTGGCGCAACGAAGGTATTTTCAGGAGAACAATCCGAAAACTGGCGTTTTGCGCCAAAGTTTTTTTCAATCTGCGCGCTTGACACACAGCTCACGTTCCTTTACCATATCTAAATGCGAATAGTTCGCATTTAGATAAAGGACTGTCATCATGTCTTACGCTACACAAATTGTCACCGCAGCATCGATAAAGCCAGTGGATCGTCTTTTTGGCTTGGTTGAGCTCATGAGCCAACACGCGGCGGCGCGTCTTGATAGCCATGAATGCGCGCGCATTACTTCAGCTATCGTGGGCCATTTGCGCGCACTGACCGATGCAATGCCCGATGCACCGCAGGTGCGCAATGATGCCGAGGTGTGGCTTGATCATTGGGAAACCATCGCCCACCGACAGCGCGGTCTGCAAGCGGTTACGCCGCGGGAAAGCTTGTTTAGCCTGCTGGCAAATTACTCCGAGGCGCGGATATGAGTGCTTTTTCGCGCAGGCAATTTCTTTCCACCTGCGGCGCGAGCGCCGTTGTGGTTGGCTGCGGAGGAGGCGATGGAGATGGTGGCGAAATTGCGAAAGCGCGCTACGTCCTGACTCCGCTGGTGGCAACGGATGCGAAGTACAAAGCGAAATTTACGTTCCCAGAAATGGTCGATGCGTGGGGGATCGCCATCCGGCCCGCAGGCGCGGGCGGGCATTTTTGGGTGACCGGCGGGGGCACATCGTGGCAATTTGTGGGCGACGTACAGCGCTCGGCAGATCCGACGCTGCGTACGCTTTTTCAAGATGGCTTGACCGAAGTATATGTGCCAGGTGCCGACAGTCTGAGCACCGATGTATCTATCGGCAAAGCTACCGGTGCCGTATTTAACGGCGCGCCGTTGAATTCAAATCAATTTCGCGTCAGCAATCAAAACACCACCGTGGGCGGGGTCGCGCGCGTACTTGAAGGCTCCGCGAGATTTATTTTTGTGACCGATTCGGGTGTGGTTTCGGCGTGGACGGATCGGGAGAAAAGTAGCGGCGAGACCCTGCGTGCGAATGGCCGCTGTGTCGAGGTTTTTGACGGCGAAGCGGCGGGC
>JANMDS010000266.1:0-5706 GCA_031376405.1 Betaproteobacteria bacterium | reverse complement strand
CGCGTTCGCGACGTTCCCGCGGCCGCTGACGGTTCGCGGTGATCGCGTGCGGCTGGCCGATACTGAACTCATCATCGAAGTGGAAAAAGACTTTACCGTTTACGGCGATGAGGTGAAATTTGGTGGCGGGAAAGTGATCCGAGATGGCATGGGGCAAAGCCAGTTGCTCGCTGCCAAAGTGGCCGATACGGTGATAACGAATGCGCTGATTCTCGATGCGGTAACCGGGATCATCAAAGCCGATATTGGCCTCAAAGCAGGGCGGATTTGGAAGATTGGTAAAGCCGGGAATCCAGATGTGCAGCCGGGAGTTACGATCCCCATTGGCGCGGCAACGGAAATCATTGCAGGCGAAGGCATGATCGTTACTGCGGGTGGAATCGATTCACACATTCATTTCATTTGCCCGCAGCAAATTGAAGAGGCGCTTTCTTCTGGCGTGACCACGATGCTCGGCGGCGGCACCGGCCCCGCGCACGGCTCTTTTGCCACCACGGTTACGCCGGGCCCATTTCATATGGCGCAGATGTTGAAAGCGGCCGATGCATTCCCCATGAACTTGGGCTTTTTGGGTAAGGGCAACATAAGCCAGCCAAAGCCAATAGCCGAACAAATTGAAGCCGGTGCGATTGGTTTAAAACTGCACGAAGATTGGGGTACGACGCCGGCCGCCATTGAAAACTGCTTAACCGTTGCCGACCACTACGACGTGCAGGTGGCCATCCACTCCGATACGTTAAACGAATCGGGCTTTGTGGAAGATACGATTGCGGCGACCAAGGGCCGCACGTTGTGCGCGTTCCATACCGAAGGTGCAGGCGGCGGGCACGCACCCGATATTTTGAAAGTGATTGGCACGCAAAACTTTTTACCTTCTTCGACCAATCCGACCATGCCCTATACCGTGAACACGGTAGATGAACATCTCGATATGTTGATGGTGTGTCACCACCTTGACGCGGGAATCGCTGAAGATTTGGCTTTTGCCGAGAGCCGGATTCGCCGCGAAACCATCGCTGCAGAAGATATCTTGCACGACCTAGGCGCAATCTCGATGATGAGCTCCGATTCGCAGGCGATGGGGCGCGTGGGAGAGGTAATTACCCGCACCTGGCAAACTGCGCATAAGATGAAAGTGCAGCGCGGCTGGCTTTCCCCTCCCCCTGGGGGGGAGGGTGCTCGGAGGGCGGGAGAGGGCTCTGGCTCGCGTAGCGACAGTTCGCATAGCAGCCAGTTTGATACGCGCAACGATAATTTCCGCGCAAAACGTTACATCGCGAAATACACCATTAACCCAGCGCTCGCTCACGGTATTGCGCACGAAGTGGGCTCGATTGAGCCTGGAAAATGGGCTGATCTCGTGCTCTGGCGTCCTGCGTTTTTTGGGGTGAAGCCCACAACAATTATTAAAGGTGGGCAAATCGCGTATGCGCTGATGGGCGACGCGAACGCGAGCATTCCCACACCGCAGCCTGTACATGGTCGCTTCATGTTTGGCGCTTTTGCAGGCGCTGGCGCGGCTGCATCGCTTACTTTTATGTCACAAGCGGCGCTGAAACGTGGCGTTCCTGAAACGTTGTTTTTGCGTAAGCGCTGTGTGTCCGTTCACAGCACGCGTACGGTACGCAAGGCCGATCTCATACACAACACCTACGCACCCACGATGGAGGTGGATGCGGAAACCTACGCCGTGCGCGCGGATGGTCAGCTTTTGGTGTGCGAACCGGCCCACGTATTGCCGTTGGCGCAACGCTACTTTCTATTCTAATGATTACTGCCACCCAACTTTCGAGCGAAGCCGCTCCGCGACTCGCCATTGAGCTTACCTTTGATCAACGCGAAAAATCCCGCCTTCGCGTAACCAGTCAGTGCGGAGTAGAAATCGGTGTTTCGCTTCGTCCTGGAACGATCATGAAACATGGCGATGTGCTTTCGCTCTCCGATGGGCGTGCCGCAAAAATAGTTGCCGCGATGGAAAAGGTGATGGAAGTTACCGTTAACGCTTCCGTACAAAAACTCACGGCTATCGCGTATCACATTGGTAACCGACATGTGCCGATGGAAGTGGGCGAGGGCGTGTTGCGCTTGCTACCTGACCACGTGCTGCGCGCGATGATTGAGCGCTTGGGTGGCACAGTGGTTGAGACCACCGCACGGTTCACGCCAGAAGCGGGCGCCTATGGGCATAGCCATGTTCATCATTCGCATGACGATCTCGGCCACGGTGGACGCATTCACGAAGGCTTGCGGCCGCGTGTGAGCGCTGCGAAAGACATCCGCTAATGCCATCTCAAGCGTTGTCCGCTACGCTGCAACTGGCGTCGCCTGCGCTGCCGATTGGTGCGTTTAGTTACTCGTCGGGGTTCGAAAGCGCAATCGATTTGGGTTGGGTGAACGATGCGGTAAGCGCGCAAGCGTGGATTGCATCGCAGTGCAATGAAGTGCTACTGCGCTGGGAAATCCCGCTTTGGAACCAACTCTATGCTGCTTGGTACAGTGCGCCAGACCAGATTGCTGCGCTCAATTCGAAAGCGATTGCCGCCCGCGAAACCGCCGAGTTACGCAGCGAATATACGCAAATGGGTCACGCACTCGTTAAATGGTGCGTTGATGTAATCCCCGATGAAATACCTGCGGCGCAAATTGGGCTCCTACAGAAATTATCTCCCGTAAGTGTGCTCGCAGCACACGCACTTGCTACGCGTTCGATGCAAGTAAGTGCTGAGGAAGGCGCGCTTGCCTACGCGTTTAGTTTTATAGAGAACCAAGTCATGGCGGCAACCAAGGCAATACCACTCGGGCAAACTGCAGCCCAGAAAATGCTGCGCGGGCTTACCCGTAATCTTGCGCCCGAGGTCGCGCATGCATTAACGCTCAGCGAAAAGCAATGGTCTTGCGCCGCGCCGCTTGCTGCCATCGCCAGCATGAAACACGAAACACAATACACGAGGCTTTTTCGATCATGAACACCAATAATCACGGCCCGTTGCGGATAGGCATCGGTGGGCCGGTAGGCTCTGGAAAAACTGCGCTCACACTCGCGCTTTGCCAACACTTCCGAGACAAATACGATATCGCAGCGGTCACAAACGACATCTACACCAAAGAAGATGCGCAGTTTTTGGTCGATCATGCGGCGTTGCCTGCGGAGCGTATTTTGGGCGTAGAAACGGGTGGTTGTCCGCACACGGCCATCCGTGAAGATGCGTCCATCAATTTGGAAGCGGTCGATCGCTTGCACAAGCAATTTCCCAATTTGCAATTGGTATTCGTTGAAAGCGGGGGCGATAATTTGGCGGCTACGTTCTCACCAGAATTGTCAGATTTAACGATTTATGTAATCGATGTGGCCGCCGGTGAAAAAATCCCGCGCAAAGGTGGCCCGGGGATTATGAAATCTGATTTGCTCGTGATAAACAAGATCGATTTAGCCCCTTACGTGGGGGCCTCGCTCGAAGTGATGGATACCGATGCCAAGCGGATGCGCGGCAATAAGCCATTCGTATTTTCTAACCTCAAAACAGGAAAGGGTTTAAGTGAAATTACTGCATTTATTGAACATCACGGCATGCTTGCTTAGCGCATTGATTGCCTCTGTTGCGTACGCGCACGACGGGCACGGCGAACACGGCGGTGCGCTTGCTGCCGTGTTACATTGGTTTACGCAGTGGGATCATTTGGTCGTCATTGGGCTTGTTGTAGTCGGTATTGTTTTTGCTATTCGCTACGGGCGCTACGCGCGCAAGAGAGAAACGCTCTGACCGAGCGCCTTATTCCCCCTGAACGCATTGCTGCAATCGATGCAGCGCGCGGGTTCGCGATGCTCGGTGTCGCGGTGGTCAACGTCTACACGTTCAACCGCGGCTTTAATGTAGGCACGTATGGATGGGATGCAGCGGTAAATCATTACGACAAAGCCGCGGAGCTCATTTCAAATCTCTTTTTTGCGCACCGCTCAATTCCGGTCTTGTGCTTTCTGTTGGGGGTTGGGCTGGTCGTTCAGAGTCAAAAGTTTCCCCCCACCAATGTTTCGGGCGGTCTCTACAAACGCTACATCGCATTAGGTTTGATCGGAATGGTGCACGGGCTTTTTGTTTGGCCTGGCGAGATTTTGACCGCGTACGCACTACTCGTGTTGATCCTGGGCCGATATGCGGTCGTGTGGCGAGCGCATACGCTAGCGTGGGTAGTCGCGCTACTTTTTTTGGCTATTTTTGGTGGGGAAATTTATTTTGCTGCTACGGATCACTCGCCTATTTCCTGCGCTAAAGATGATTTTTTAGGACCTTCCTCGTTCTTGCAGCATGAATGGATCGCAGCGAGACGAAGAGGCGCCGTTGAGTATGTAGTCGCGGGTGTTTTGCAGGCACTCGTTCCCCAAATTTGGCTCTTGTTGCTGCTGGGCGTGTGGGCGGGCCGCTGCGCGTTCTTCTGGGCGCATTTGAAGTCGCCGAACCTTCGTCATCCGGTTGTAATTGCCAGCGCGCTTTTGCTCCTTATCGCTGGCGCGGTTGAATACAAAACAGGCGTAGCGGGGGCATGGTCTAGCTTGCACTGTAGCGGACGCGCGGCCTCGATGTTTGATGTTGCGCAAGTTACAACAATGGTGGCGGTGGTGCCTGTGGTTTTAACGGTCTTTGCTGCTTTGTGTAATCGGGTTTCGCAGGCGGGATGGCTCGCACGCCTTATCGCGGTGGGGCGCGCTCCGATTACTATGTTTCTAAGTCAATCTGTTGTATTTGCCTTACTGTTTAACCAAACGTATTTAGGACTCCATGAAAAATTGGGGCGCGCAGCAGTGTTGGCGATTGCGTTGCTTACGTACTTTGTGTTAGCCGCGTGGATAGACCAATGCTTCATTCGGCACGGGCGCATTGCGCCGGGTGAGCGATTTTGGCGTTGGCTAACAGCAAAGCTTGGCGGGTAATCTTGGGCGTGCTGCATACTCACGATTATGCGAATATTGCGTTTCATTCTTCTTCTATTCTGTGCGGATTGTTCCGCTCAGCGTATCGCCGCTGCATCGGATGTTCAGCCCGCGCTTGACCCGCTCATTGCGCAGTTCAATATTGCGCACCAAGCTAACGTGCAGGTGATCTACGGCAGCAGCGGAAAACTTGCAACGCAGGCCGAAGCGGGTGCACCGTTTGATATCTTTTTAAGCGCAGACGAAAGCTGGGTTACCCGGCTGCAAGCGAAGTGGCCGCAGCGGGCGGTGGTGGAGTACGGACGGGGCCGTTTGGCGGAGATAATGGCTAAAACGGGCTCAAATTGCGCCGCAGGTATTGGTGGTAATTTGCCATTGAACGCGCGGGTGGCGATGGCAAACCCTGAGCATGCGCCCTATGGCGCACGGGCAAAGGAAGTGCTCGTGCGCTCGGGGGTGTGGGAGCCGCTCAACGCCCGCAAACAAATCGTATTGGCCGAGAGCGTTTCCGCGGCCTTGCAGTGGGTCACGTCGGGTGCGGCGTCCCATGGCATTGTGGCGTGGACGCAAGCGCAATCGCTTCCAGAGGGTAAGTTTTGCGTACGAAAAATTTCTGCTAATGAACACGCGCCGTTGGTGCAGAAAATGATCCGCCTCAATGCGGCCAGCACCGTAGATGCAGTGTGGGCGCATTTGATCTCAGCCGATTCGATGGCCGCGTTCAAACGGGCCGGGCTCACCCATGATTGAGTGGGAAGTGCTGTGGGTGACGCTAAAAC
>JANMDS010000238.1:0-4330 GCA_031376405.1 Betaproteobacteria bacterium | reverse complement strand
CGACGGGGCGGCCGTGCTCGTGGTCGTAGACGCCGATAATGGTGTGCACAATAAAGTTAGATAAAAAAATGGAGCCGGATGAAACGGTGGTCATTGCGATGCGCTCGTTCGGGATACCACGATTATGTCGGTTGCAACGAGTTTGTGGCGATCCACGGCTGAGCGTTTGCACGTTCAACGCGCGCATGCGCGATAAACGCCCATTTCTACCATCCAGCGCGCATCACAATACAATGCTGCGACGCACCAATTACAACCGACTTTTCACATTAAAAATGACCACACGCCCCATTGACGACGTACGCATCCGCGAAATCCTTGAGCTAGCGCCGCCTTCTCATTTAATTCGAGAGTTTCCGGTCACAGAAAAGGGCGAGGAAGCGGTATACGGCGCGCGCCACGCGATTCATAAAGTGCTACATGGCGCGGATGACAGACTCGTTGTAATCGTTGGCCCCTGCTCCATCCACGATACCAAGGCCGCGATGGAATACGCCCACAAACTCGTCGCGCTTAAAGCCGAACTCGATGATGCGTTGGTGATTGTGATGCGCGTTTATTTTGAAAAGCCGCGCACCACCGTGGGCTGGAAAGGACTTATCAACGACCCGCGCATGGACGGTTCCTACAAAATAAATGAAGGTTTGCGACTCGCTCGCAAACTTCTAGCCGATATCAACGATATGGGCCTTCCCGCTGGGGTGGAGTATCTGGAGACCATCACGCCGCAATATATCGCTGACCTCGTGGCGTGGGGCGCGATTGGCGCGCGCACCACGGAGAGCCAAGTACACCGCCAACTTGCAAGCGGATTATCGTGTGGCGTGGGCTTTAAAAACGGCACCGACGGTAACATCAAAATTGCAGTCGATGCCATAAAAGCCGCCTCCGCACCGCATCACTTTTTATCCGTAACCAAAGGTGGCCACAGCGCGATTGTGAGCACCGCTGGCAACGAGGATTGCCACATTATTTTGCGCGGCGGCAAAGGCCCGAACTATGATGCGGTGAGCGTAGAAGCCACCGCAGTGGAGCTTGGCAAAGCTGGGTTGCCCGCCCGCATCATGATTGATTTTTCGCATGCGAACTCGAGTAAGCAACACCGCAATCAGATTACGGTGGCCGAGAATGTTGCCCAACAATTGGAAGCGGGCGATGCGCGCATTATCGGTGTAATGATTGAAAGCCATTTGGTGGAAGGCCGGCAAGATATCGTGCCAGGCAAAGCGCTCGCCTACGGCCAATCGGTTACCGATGCGTGCATTGGTTGGGACGATACGGTGGGGACGTTGCAACGTTTAGCGCAAGGCGTGCGCGCGCGCCGTAGCGTACTCGCTCAGCAGTAAAAACAAGAGATACCTGCGGCGTAAAATAGCGACTTTTCGAGATTTATCTCCTCAAAAAACCCACCCTTTTTGCCTCGGCGTTTTGTCATCTGCTTGTAATTTAGCGCCCGTAAAGTCTAGTCGTCACTTACGAAAAAGGATGCGCACAATGTCTAATGGTCGTCGAGCACTATTTGGAATTCAAGATGCAACCGCCCCGCACGGCGGGGTTGCATTTGAAACAGTTTTGGAAGCAAATTTAAAGCGTCGTGGCGTGCTGAAAGGCTTCGCCGCGCTGCCATTTTTTTCTTTTGCATCGCTATCTGGTTGCGGCGGTGACAGTACCGCTGCAACCCCGGCGGACCCGCTTGCGGTCAGCTTTAAATCCTTGCCGATTAGCCGGGCCGATACGGTCACGGTGCCGGAAGGCTATACCGCCACGGCCTTCATGATGTGGGGCGATCCAGTTACCAATGGTCCCGCCTGGAACGGCAGCAAAAACACTGCTGCGGAGCAAGCCCAGCAAATGGGCATGCACCACGACGGCATGTTTTTCTTCCCGCTGCCCTATGGCAGCAATTCGTCTACGCGCGGTTTGGTTGCGGTGAACCACGAATACACCGGCAATGAATATCTTTTCGCCAATGGGGCGTTCGACGCGAAGA
Organism: Betaproteobacteria bacterium; assembly: GCA_031376405.1. Lineage (GTDB taxonomy): Bacteria > Pseudomonadota > Gammaproteobacteria > Burkholderiales > Casimicrobiaceae > JANMDS01. Next base: position 2,340 of record JANMDS010000238.1, on the reverse strand, counting down.
ATCCGGAGCAACTCAGCAAAGCCTTGGCCGCCGTAGGCGTATCGGTGGTGGAAGTCGCACTCCAAAATGGCACTTGGACGATGGTGCGCCCCTCGCTTTATGGTCGTCGGGTTACCGGCAGCACGATTGTCGATTTCGCGGGACCGGCCGCGGGTCACCCGAGCCTTAAACGGGATGGTGACGCTTCTGGGCTTACCGCAGTGGGTACCCAGATCAATTGCGGCAGTGGCCCCACCCCTTGGGGCACGTACCTCACCTGCGAAGAGACGACCTCCAATCGTTATGACTCCGCCCAGCCCGCCGCAGCCTATGGATGGGTTGTAGAAATTGATCCGTACGAGCCCACTGCACGCTCCGTGAAGCGAACGGCGATGGGCCGCTTTGCCCACGAAAACACCGCTTATAGCGTTGCCGCGAACAATCGGGTTACGTTCTATATGGGCGATGATGCCCGCTTCGAAGGTGTGTACAAATTTGTGAGCGACGCGCCTTATAGCGAAAGTAACCGTGCCGCGAATCGGACCCTGCTCGACAACGGCACCCTGTACGCGGCAAAGTTTAACGACGACGGTACCGGCGTATGGCTGGCGCTTAAGCAAGGCGAAAACGGTTTAACCGCGGCTAACGGTTACGCGAACCAAGCCGATGTGCTGCTCGATGGACGCAAAGCGCTGCGAACCGTAGGCGGCACGCTCATGGATCGCCCGGAGTGGTTTGCGGTGAACCCAAAAGATAAATCGGTCTACGTGACTCTGACGAACAATAGTAACCGTGGCGTGGGGACGAACCTTGGCGTAAATGCCGCGAACCCGCGCACGCCTAATATCGATGGACACGTCATCAAGTTGATCGAAACCGGAAGTGATCCACTGGCTACGACCTTTAAATGGGAAGTATTTCTGTTAGCGGGTGACGCCTCGCTCCCCGATGCCAGCCGCAAAGGCACGCTGGCTGCAGACGTGGCGCTCTCCAGCCCAGATTGCGTGAACGTAGACGCGATGGGTCGCGTGTGGCTGCAAAGCGACTACGACTCCACGGCGACCACTATGCAAAGTTTTGGTAACTGCATGATGACCTATGTAAACCCGGTAACGAAGGAAGCCCGACGCTTTCTAACCGGCCCAAACGGCTGCGAAATCACCGGGCTGACCTTTACGCCTGACATGACCACGCTGTTCATCAATATTCAACACCCCGGAGAAGATAAACCTGGCTCGAGCACGTGGCCCCATGGCAACACCGCGCTGCCCCCGCGCTCCGGCACGGTGGCCATTCGGAAGGACGATGGCGGTGTGATTGGGGTGTAGCCGAGCGTAGAAGTCAAAAAAACGTGGCGCCGTTACAGGCGCCATTTTTTTACAACGATCTTTGTGTAAACCCTGAAACCTGCGGCGCAAAAAGCCCCCGTTTTAGGATTGATCTCCGGGAAATTTCGTTCGTTTTGCGGGAGATAATGCCCAGAATATGCCATTTTTACGCCGCAGGTCTAGACGGTTCGTGTACATCCGCACCCTTTCGGACAAGCAGAAACGAAACGTTAGAAAAACATTTGAACGTTAGTCATACCAATAAAGCTTCGTAGGATTGTCCACCAAGATCCGCCGAATCACTTCCGCATCGTCGTGAAAATGTGGCAACAAATCCACCAGCAACCCATCGTCGGGCATTTCCCGCACGTTGGGGTGCGGCCAATCGGTGCCCCAGAGCACCCGATCTGGTGCGGCCTCAATCAGCTTTCGCGCGAACGGGGCGGCATCAGCATATGGCGGCGAAACGTTCGAGAGCGCAGCGGAAATCCGCTCGGCCCCGCTTACTTTTACCCAAACGTGCGCTGTTCGCATGAGCGAAACCATTGCTAAAAATGCGCTGTGGTGGATGCCATGCTCCACCATTGGCCGCCCCATGTGGTCGATAACACAGTTGACCGGCATGGATTTCACAAAATCTGAATAGTGCGCCAAATCTTCGGCATCCAAATGGAACACTAAGTGCCATCCAAGTGGCTGAATGCGCGTGGCCATCGTGCGGATCACGTTCAAATCCGGTGCGCCACCTAAATGGGCGACAAAGTTGTAGCGCACGGCCCGCACCCCGCCTGCGTGCAGCGCGCGTAGTTCCGCTTCGGAAATATTTGGCTCCACCATGGCTACGCCGCGCATCGTAGTGGGGCGCTGGGCAATCGCAGCTAACATCGCGGCATTATCGCTACCGTGTACGCTCGCTTGCACGAGCACCGTGCGTTGCACGCCCAGTTTGGCGTGCAACGCAAAAAGTTTTTCAGCCGGCGCGTCTGGCGGCGTGTACCGGCGGTTCGCTGCGTAGGGGAAATGCGCGCCGGGG
>JANMDS010000226.1:0-5424 GCA_031376405.1 Betaproteobacteria bacterium | reverse complement strand
GCAATTGGTTGAAATTTGCCGCCGCGTACCTTCAAAAGTGTATCTCATCCCGTTTAACCCGTTTCCCGGCTCCGAGTTTCGGGTTACACCACGTCAGCATTTGTTGCGCTTTCAACGCGTGTTGATGGATGCAAACATTATCGCAACAGTTCGCAAAACCCGCGGTGAAGATATCGATGCCGCCTGCGGCCAATTGGCGGGCGATATTATTGATCGAACGCGGCGCACAGCGGCGGGCGCGGCCGATGCTGCAGCGCGACTTGCGAGCAAGAAAGTGATCTCTATTGAGGTGATCCAATGAACCGTTTCATCGTATACGCCAGTGTTTTTATTGCCATAACGGGTTGCGCGCAAACGCAACCACAACGTGTCAACACCGCGCCCGAGCTATCTAACACGGTGAAGCAAACCGAGAGCGAGCTTCTCACCTCGAGAGCGAAAGCCGCTACGGAGTTGGCCGCCGGATGGTTTCAACAAGGCCAGTACGCCACGGCCCTAGAAGAGCTAGAAAACGCAACTAAAGTTCTCCCCACTTACGCCCCCGCCTATGGCATTTACGGCTTAGTCCACCACGCGCTCAAAGAGGATACCAAAGCCGATGCGTACTTCAAGCGCGCGCTCGAAATCAACCCTAACAACGGCGAACTTCGCAACAACTACGGTTGGTTTTTGTGTCGTGTAAGCCGCGAGGCGGAGTCGGTGGAGCAATTTGAAAAGGCGGCGGCCGACCCGCTTTACAAAACGCCGGACCTCGCGATGCAATACGCGGCGCAGTGCGCTACCCGCATCGGGAAAATGGCCGTTGCTGAAAACGCCTATCGACGCATTCTGGCCAATGATCGCACCTCATTCATCGCTAATTTTGGTTTAGCTGAAACGACCTATCGGGTGGGTCGCTTCAACGATGCCCGCGCCCACATTCGTAACGTATTGGGTGCGCAGCCTGTACCCGCCGCAGCGCTTTATTTAGGCGCTTGCATTGAAAATCGGCTGGGGGATCGGGCTGCTGAAAGTAGCTACGTTTCACAGCTGAAAAATCGTTATCCGGGTGCGACGGAAACCGCGCGTGCCCAAAACGGAGATTGTGACTAGTGGCCAGTTCTGAACGACCAGATTTCGAGCTGAGCGCTCCTGTTTCACGAGGCTCTGTTGGCGAGCAGCTCCGTGCTGCTCGCATAGCCCAAGGTCTGACCGTTGATGCTGTAGCTAAGCAGCTCAAGCTCGCGGCACGACAGGTCACCGCGCTCGAGACCGACGATCTTGCGGGTTTGCCTGACGGCCCATTCGTTCGCGGATTTGTGCGCAACTACGCCCGACTGGTGAAGATCGCCCCTGAATCGCTTGTCCACGCCGATGAAAATCGCCGTCACGCGTTGACGCCGTTGCAAGGCATCTCACAACCAAAGGGCGAGTTGCGTGATGGCAGCTCCGCGCACTCTTCGCCCTCGTTGCGCTGGTTGATTCCCCTTGCATTGATTGGCGCGCTGCTCGCTGCCGGTACGTGGTATGAGGTGCGCAAAAACCGCGCGGTCGAATTGGCGCAGCCTCCGTCAACGTCGTCGATCCCTGCTTCTCAGCCGGTGAGCCCGCCAGCGCCCACCGCGGCAGCATCTGTAACTGTACCTGGTTTGCCCCCTGTCATCGTTGCCCCTGTACCAGCGACACCGGAGGTGTCGGTCTCGGTGAACGCGCCAGCAGCGACTACAGCTGCAAACGTAGCGGCACCCGTTGCTATTGATTCCAAGATGGTCTCGCTTGAGCTGAGTTTCGGGGATGCATCGTGGACTGAGATTCGCGATGCGGGCGGCACTGTTCTAACTTCGAAACTGCAGCCTGTTGGTAGCAGCCTGACCGTTTCAGGAAAACCACCGTTTAAGCTAACCGTGGGTAAAGCCTCCAAAGTCTCGCTTCTACGCAACGGCGTGAAGGTGGATCTCACGGCAAAAGCAGATGGCGGCGATCTGGCGAAATTTTCATTAGAGTAATCGATGTCGAAACCTACCAGGCGCGCGAGCCGCGCGGTGAAAATCGGGCATGTTTGGATGGGTGGCGATCATCCAATCGTCGTTCAGTCCATGACGAACACCGATACCGAAAACGCCATCGCCACCGCCAAGCAATGCTTCGATTTAGCGCAAGCGGGTTCCGAGCTCGTGCGCATTACCGTGAACACTCCAGCGGCCGCAGCGCAAGTTGCATCAATCCGCGCGCAACTCGATTCCATGGGATGCAATGTCCCGCTCATCGGCGATTTCCATTACAACGGTCACAAACTTTTGCGCGACTATCCGGAGTGCGCAAAAGCCCTAGCCAAATATCGTATCAACCCAGGCAATGTTGGTAAGGGCGCAAAGCATGACGATCAGTTCGCTCAGATGATTGGATTTGCAATTCAATACGAGAAGCCTGTGCGTATTGGTGTGAACTGGGGCAGCCTTGATCAAGATTTGCTCGCACGCCTGCTCGATGCCAATACTGCAGCGGGCAACCTGAAAACCCTTGCGCAAGTTCAACGGGATGCGATTATCGCCTCCGCACTGGAGAGCGCTGAAAAAGCCGAGGCTTTGGGCCTGTCGGCAGATCAAATTGTTTTGTCTTGCAAAGTGTCGACGGTGCAAGATTTAATCGCGCTCTATCGTGATCTTGCAGGGCGGTGCGATTTCGCTTTGCACCTAGGTTTAACCGAAGCTGGAATGGGCAGTAAGGGTATCGTTGCCTCCACTGCGGCGATGGGCATTTTGTTGAACGAAGGCATTGGAGACACTATTCGCGTATCGCTGACGCCCGATGCGCAGACAAATGATCGCTTGCAAGAAGTGGTCGTCGCCCAAGAAATGTTGCAAACTCTTGGCCTACGTTCCTTTACGCCACTGGTGACGGCCTGCCCTGGCTGCGGGCGCACGACGAGCACGTTTTTTCAAGATTTGGCCGCTAAAACCCAATCGTATTTACGTCGAAGTATGCCCATCTGGCGGGCACAGTATCCAGGTGTTGAGGACATGAGCGTGGCGGTGATGGGTTGCGTGGTGAACGGCCCGGGCGAATCGAAAATGGCCAACATCGGCATTTCGCTCCCAGGTACTGGCGAGTTGCCGGTCGCTCCGGTTTATGTCGATGGCGAAAAAACAGTGACCCTCAAAGGCGATCGGATCGCTGAGGAGTTTCAAGCCATTATCGACCGGTACGTTGAATCCTCCTACGCACCAGGCGCTTTACGACACCGAAATGTTCATACTGTAACGCCGCCCCCCAGAAAAACGATTCCACTCGTTGCCGTATAAATTGAGTCTCGTCCGATGACGAGGCAAGCAGAAAAAATATCATGCAGAAATTACAAGCCGTCAAAGGCATGAACGATTTGCTCCCTGAACAATCCGCGTTGTGGGAGCACCTTGAACACGTCGTATCCACCATATTTCGCCAATACGGTTACCGCAACATGCGTGCGCCCATCGTCGAGCCCACGCCACTTTTCGTGCGCTCCATTGGCGAAGTTACCGATATCGTTGAAAAGGAGATGTACACCTTTGTCGATAGTCTCAATGGCGACTCTCTCACGCTGCGCCCCGAAGCCACTGCGGGCTTGGTGCGTGCTGCAGTAGAGCACTCCATCACTTACAACGCACCGCAGCGCGTTTGGATGGTGGGCCCGATGTTTAGGCACGAGCGACCACAAAAAGGTCGGTATCGACAATTTCACCAGTTCGATGTGGAGTGTTTTGGGTTCGCTGGCCCCGATGTGGATGCGGAAATTGTCATCATGTGCCAGCGCATATGGAAGTTGCTGGGCATTGCTCCGCAAGTTCGCCTAGAAATCAACACTATTGGTGACGCAGCGGAACGCAAAGCCCACCGTGAGGCACTGATCGCGTATTTGGAAGCCCACACCGATGCGCTCGATGAAGAAGCAAAGCGTCGGCTCCATACTAATCCACTGCGGATTTTGGATACCAAAAATCCGAGAATGCAAACAATGGTCGACGGGGCACCAAAGCTACTCGATATGCTGGGAGAAGCGTCGCAAGCCCACTTCGATCAATATCAAGCGCTCTTAACCTCTGCGGGCTTGAGTTTTACGATTAACCCACGACTGGTTCGCGGCATGGATTACTACAACCGTAGCGTGTTCGAATTCGTAGCCATCGTGGGCGAAAGCGAGCTCACCATTTGCGGCGGCGGTCGGTACGACGGTTTATTTGAGCAACTCGGCGGCAAACCCACTCCGGCCGTTGGCTTTGGCATGGGCGTGGAGCGGGTGCTGCTAGCACTGGAAGCGATGGACATCGCGATGACCCATCGCGTCGATGCATTTATCGTCCACACGGATTTCGCCTTGGCAAACGCTTTGGCGGAGACATTGCGCGATGCAGGAAAGATGGTTGTTGTCAACGCGAACGGCGGTAAGTTCGCCGCACAAATGAAACGAGCCGACGCTGCAGGTGCAGACTTTGCGCTAATTTTGGGTGAGGACGAAATTGCGGGCGACTTGGTGTCTGTGAAAAAACTCTCCGATGGTTCACAAACAACGGTCACCCGCGCTGCCTTGCTCGCGCACCTCAACGGCTAATGCCCGCAAACGTTCGCCGGTTCGCGTGGATCACGTTCGCCATCATCGTGGTGACGTGGTTTGCAAGTCTGCACTCCCGCCATTTAATCCGCACCGACGAGGGCCGTTACGCTTCCATAGCCAGAGAAATGTATGCAAGCGGAGATTACGTTACCCCTACGCTCAACAATCTCAAATATTTTTATAAACCGCCGCTGCAATACTGGGCTACCGCAATCGCGTTCAACGTGTTTGGCGAAACGCCCTTTGCTGCGAGATGGTGGGGCGCAATCACCGCGCTGCTGGCCGTATTTGCCTCGTGGTTTACGCTGCGACGCGTCAGCACGCGGGAGGTTGCACTTGCCGGTACGGCCATGCACGCCAGCATGTTGTGGGTGTTCGGCATGGCTCACATCAATACGCTCGATTCTGCGCTCGCCGCGTTCATGCACATGGCGCTTTGCGCGGCAATTCTGGCTCACCAACGACAAATACCTGCGGCGCAAAAACGGCACTTTTTAACACTTATCTCCCTATTTTTAGCCCTTGCGGTGATGAGCAAAGGGTTGGTTGGGCTGATCATTCCAGCGTGTGTTTTTGGAGTATATGTGCTGATCACGCGGGACTGGGCGCTCATCACCAGTTTCCCTTGGCTCCGCGCAGCCATCGTTTTCTTTGCCATCACCGTGCCCTGGTTTGTGCTCGTTGCCGCTCGCAATCCAGAGTTCAACGAATTCTTCTTCATCAATGAACATTTTCGTCGCTTTACATCCAAAGTACATCGCAGAGAAGGCGCGTGGTGGTACTTCGTGCCACTACTCGTAGCGGGGCTTGTGCCATGGACGGGGCTCGCGTTCGCTGGGTTGAGCGCGAACGTT
>JANMDS010000218.1:0-3974 GCA_031376405.1 Betaproteobacteria bacterium | reverse complement strand
CCGCACCTCACCGAACTTTTACAACTGGCCAAAAGCTGCGGACTGAAAACAGTCGTATCTACTCACGGTAGGCACAGTGAAAAAGTTCTGGCGATCACATCAGTCTGCGACTGGATCGCTCTGCCAGTTGACGCATTTACCAAGATGGCAATTGTCGAACTTAGAGGAGATCAATGGTCTATCAAACAAGCAACGGAGCTAGCCAAAGCCACTCGTCAGGTAAATCCTGCCACACGCCTAAAGCTCGGATCGGTGGCGACCAATCAAAACGTTCGTGAGCTACAGCAGTTGGCTAAACATCTGTCTGATCTAGCGGACAACCCGTTCTCGACATGGAAGATTTATCAATATACGCCTCGTCGAAAATTTAAACACCGTGCAGCCGAATATTTGATTGCAGACAGAGAGTTCAAGGAGCTCGAATCCGCGTGCAGAGCCCTATTTGACGTTGACGAACACAACGCCGCCATGCAGCTGGTTTTTTCAAGCAACGAGTCGCGGCGCTCAGCTTATGTATTCATCTTCCCGGATGGAACAGTTGCGGTGCCAAACGTTGGCGATGCATTTTCAGATACGGTTATCGGCAACGCGTTCGCGGAAGGATTAAGTGTTTTTGATAAGGTAGCCGACCTGACGTTGCTCAACAATTCGAACAACTATGAGCGTACATACACTAGCATCAATTGACAATGTTGCCGATATCCGCATCAGGAGCGCGCTGTTTCAAATTTCGCACGAATGCAATTTTCGTTGCACGCACTGCTCGCAGGATGCGCCCTATGCCGCTCGCGTCGCAACGTCGATCATCAACTATGAAAATGCCGTCAGAACAATTGGCGTGCTGCATAGTCGTGGGCTGAAACGCATCCGCTTTACGGGTGGTGAACCTTTGTTGCATCCAAATATCGATGCGTTGGTCGAGCACACCGCGAGCCTAGGTATATCCACATCGTTGGTTACCAATGGTTCCCGCTTGCGACATCATCGCGAAGCGTTCGCAGATCTCGCTGTTTCATCCGTATGGCTTAGCGTTTATGGGCAAGACGAAGGCAGCTATCGCTCTATTTCTGGTAGCGCTTTTGCGCCGCAGCTACTTGAGTCCATCAAATATTTAACTAAACGCAACGTGCAAGTTGGGCTGTACTGCCCCATCGATCTAAACGCAAAACAGGGGAATTTTCCACTCGTTCGACAGCTATATTCGCACGGAGCGCGACGCATAAAGTTCATCCAACTCATGGAGCAGGGACGACACGAATCTACCGACTCTCAAGTGTTGCGCGGACATTCAACGTCACTACTATCAGACTCACTTTGTTTGATTGCCAAATTTGCCAGCGCAGTTCCTGAGATGAAAATTCAAGTATCAATACGTTCGGGCCAACGAGACGTGTTCGCGCGTTCGGGCTATCACGTGCAACCAGACCTTACCTGTGCAGCAGGGCGAGAGGACAACTGGGCCGTCGATCCATTTGGTCAACTCTACAGTTGCTGTCTCGCGCTACCGAAACGTGACGACTTTCAGTCGCCAACGCCGCCCTCCTCTGTCAAGCCAATTAAATGGCAGCGTTCGCGCGGCGATCGCGATGACAAAGACAATTCCTGCTTCGCACTTCCGAGCTACCCGCATGGCTCCGACACGACAGCGTTTGCGTGCCCACTCCAATTCGCGGAACCGCGCCCCACTCTTGATTGACATTGCGGCCATTGCTGATGCGCTCCAACGCGATCCACTATTTGATGTAGTCAGCGCGGCGTTTGTTGTTGGCAGCGAGGCAACCGGTGAGAGATCAGAGGCATCGGGAACTAGCGATGTTGACGTGCTGCTCGTAGCGTCCGAAACGATGTCGGTGGCTGGTGAATTTGCGCTAAAAGCTGCATTTCGAACTGCTATGGCTGACGAGCAGCCGTATGGGCACGCACGACACTGGGGCGTGCGCTGCCGACAGCGCTCGGAGCTAACGTCGTTTACGCGCTATCTTGCAATTCAGGGCTTTCATGCAAGTAGCGCCATACCCTTGCGATGGTCAGGATCACCCCCCGCGGAAATGCCAGAATTTTCGAAGCAAGCCGCGTCGCGACAAGAACTCGCATGCGCATATGGTGAAGCGCTGTGGTCTGATCTCCGCTCGCAGGGTCATGCCTCGCCGGTAGTGCGCGCCTATCATGAATGCAAGAGCCTGCTCATGTACGTAAATTTGCTGTTAGTGGCCAATGGCAAATTTGAAGCTACTCACGCCAGACGCATAGAGACGTGGGCTGAGAGCTTTGCAAAACAAAGTGAGCGCGCGGCATGTCTGGCGCGCTTTGCGCTCGATACCAAGCGCGGCAAATTAAAATTACCTAAGGACAAGCTGGGTGAAATCGGCGCGCTTCGGTCACGGCTTCGTCGAGACGTTCTTGCAGCGCTTCGAGATGCAAAAGATGATGTGTCGAATCCCGATTATTCTTGCCAGTTTTGGCACGACATCGACGCTTCATCGAACAATGAAAGCGCTGTTGACGTTGCGCAGAGCATATGTGAATTGCTCTTGGCTATCATAGAGCTAAGAACTCACAGCGATCCGCGCGTCCTCGACGACGCAATAGCGTCCAAGTTTTCCGTACTTGCCCGTTTGGCGTTGATCGTCAAGGACGCATCGCTATTCTCGTCTCCAGAACTAGCAAAAATGGTGCATTCAATTCGCGTTACCAACTCCCGCGCGGCGTTTCGTGATTGGGGCGACACTAGTTTGCTCCTAGGAAGCTGCATCGTTCGTCAAGGGCAATGTCCACCGTAAAAACCGACCTTCTCCCAGCACCACAAACGCACATTTTCTAATCTTCACTCCAAGGCATGCCAATGAAGCTCCCTCCGATTGATGTGGTAATCATCACAATAATTAAAGTTGAGGCCAAAGCGGTTCAAGTAGTGCTAGATATGCCGCCGGCCAATAACAGGTTAGTGTCGCACTATGAGGATGTCAATTATTCTCGAAAAGATTTGCCTTCCCCCGACGGGTACCCTGCATTGCCGACAGCGATTGCGCATGTCAATGCCGGAAAACAAGGCAACACCAACATGGCAGTGCTGACGCAAGTCGTGATTCGAGAACTGCACCCGAAATTGATCATCCTTGTGGGGATCGCCGCTGGGTTGGAAGGCAAAAATAGAATTGGCGACGTAGTAATGCCGCGAACTGTTATTGATTTTTCGCTGAGCCGACAGTCACGGAAGCACGAGGCGCTCACTCCTGAGGTTGACTATTCCATCATCACACATAGTCTTCCCGCAATCTGCGTTGGCAGCCTCACCACTGCACTGCATGACACTGCTTTAAAAACGATATGCGATGACAGTCAATGCGTCCTGAATAGTATTAGCGAGTACCCAACCGCTAACAATGTAAAGAAAATTGTCGCTGATTACATTCGCAAAGAGCCCAATATCGAAGGCGAAACCGGTTTGCAAAAAAGCGATAGGATTAGGTTTGAACTATTGGGCGGTAGCAACGAAGGCGCTGAAGACGATTACTTCAGTAAAAGTATCTCCTCTCACGATAACTTTAAGGTGCCCGATAGAGCCCTCGCGTCGTCGAACACACTGGTTCGCGACAAGGAACTGGTCAAAGCACTCGCAAAACAGCTCGATGGGCATGGCATTCAGGGAGCGGACATGGAGTCTGCTGGCCTCATTGCCGGTTGCCAACCGAGTGGTACACCTTGGCTAATCATGCGCGGTATCTCAGACTTTGGAGATGAGATGAAATGCGATGCGTTTCAGGGGTTGGCAAGCGTACGCGCCGCTGTTTGCCTTAAGCGTTACTTGCATCAAGACTTTGAGAGACAGGCATTCTTAGCGTCGCGGAGTTGGACTGATCGGCGTAATCGCATCTATGATCATTTGCGCGGCCGAGTGAATGCGGTATTGAGCGGCTTTGGGCAACTGATCGAAGACGACTACGGCGACAAAGTCAATATTTCGCTGTATTGGC
>JANMDS010000086.1:0-11189 GCA_031376405.1 Betaproteobacteria bacterium | reverse complement strand
CAGTTCCTCGCCTCTCGCGGCTATGCGGTGTTGCAGCTTGATTTCCGTGGCAGCACGGGCTACGGCTGGAAACACTATCGTGCGGGCTGGAAGCAGTGGGGCCTGGCGATGCAGGACGACATCACCGATGGTGCTCTCCATCTAGTAGCCGAAGGTATCGTTGATAAAAATCGGATGTGTTTAATGGGCGCAAGCTATGGTGGCTATGCCACGATGCAGGGCCTGGTACGCGAGCCGGATTTATATAAGTGCGGTATCAACATCGTCGGGGTGACCGATTTGATCATGATGCATGAGGTGACCTGGTCTGATTTTGCGGGAAGTGAAGGCGCGATGGCAGGCTTGCGCACGCGTATGGGCGACCCGGAGAAAGACCGCGAGCAGTTAATCAAAACTTCACCCGCACGTAACGCAGAAAAAATAAAAGCGCCCGTGATGATCGTACACGGCGCGGAAGACCGCCGCGTACCGATCGTGCACGCCACGACGATGCGCGATGCCTTACAAAAAGTTGGGAACGAACCGGAATGGATTGTTTACCCCGATGAGGCCCACGGCTTTGGATTGGAAGCCAATAAATACGATCTCTATGGCCGTATTGAAAAATTTCTGGCTAAGCATGTCGGTAAATAACCACGGGTTGTTAGCAAAGGTATAGTTCAGGTCAGTGCTTTTTATTGTTCTGCCCATGCCTCCACGCCCGCTCAACATCGCAGTCTCCGCCCGCATCCATTGGGGCACGCCCGAACAAGCAGGGGTTTACCAAAAGGATGGTTATTTTTTAGAGCACAGCGTGGCAAATTTGCTCTTGCGCAACAACGCGCTGGCCACGATGGTGCCACCGTTGCGCGATACGCAAGCGTTCACCCACTCAGAAACTCATGTTCGAAGATACACCGATTACGCCGCGCTTTGCGATGGGTTGCTACTGCAAGGTGGGGCGGATGTTGCGCCGAAGCATTATCGGGAACTCCCCCGCGCACCTGATTGGGCGGGCGATACCGAGCGGGATGAATACGAGCTCGCGCTGATCGACGCGTTTTGCAAAGCAGGTAAACCAATATTGGGAATTTGCCGAGGCATGCAATTGTTGAACGTGTATTTTGGCGGAAGTTTGCATCAAGATATTGAAATGGATTTGGGTGGTGGTCACACGCACCGTGATGACGTGGAGTACGAAAAACCTTTACACCCCATCGCCTTCGAAGCAGGCAGTGGTTTAGCCCACACCTACGCGAACGTCGCGATGCCGCACGTGAACTCCATTCACCACCAATGCGTGAAAGCGTTGGGCGCGCATTTAGTTGTGGAAGCGCGGGCCGTCGACGGCATTATCGAAGCGTTTCGCCACGCCACGTTGCCTATTCTAGGCGTGCAATGGCATCCTGAATTTCACGATCCCGCCGATTCGAGACGATTACCGAGTACGCCTATGTTGCGCGATTTTTTGCAGGCATGTCGAGAACATCAAGCCCACGAGACAATACCTGCATGAGCGAGCACGACGATCAAGCGGTTTCGCGCGTTCAACGCTGGGTGAGTGAAGTGGTCATCGGCCTCAATTTATGTCCGTTCGCCAGAGCGGTGTACACCAAACAACAAATTCGCTACGTAGTGCTCAATGCTACAGACACCGACCACGTCGCAGATACCCTTTGCGATGAGATGGCGCTCCTTGCCACGCTTAACGCGAGCGACACCGACACCACGATATTGATCGTGCGCAACGCGCTAGAAGCGTTCGACGATTACAACAACTTTCTAGGCGTAGCCGATGCGCTCATTGAAGGCTTGGGCTTTACCGGCGTATTTCAAATAGCAAGCTTTCATCCGCGCTATCAGTTTGATGGCACACACGCCGACGACGTGACCAATTTAACCAACCGCGCACCCTACCCGCTTCTGCACATTTTGCGCGAAGATAGCGTGGAGCGAGCCGTGAGTACCTACCCCGATGCAACGAATATTTATAAGCGCAATATGGAAACGATGCGCGCGCTAACGGCGGCGCAGCGCGCAACTTTAGGGCTCGCGTAACGGCGCGCATGATTGAATACCCGCGGCAAAAAAGCGGCTCTATTCGGACGATTTGTTTCAATTGAGGCTTGTATTGCGCCGCAGGTATTTACGTTTATCCGATGAATTTCTTCATTTTCAACGTCGCCATTAGCGCTTGCGAATCCCGAGCAAACACTTCTGGGTCGTACTTGACTTTGCTTGTATAAAACTGCGCGAGCGACGTAATCCCGTTTTCTTCAATCACTTTTTTGATCGATGGCATCGACATATAGCGCTCCCACCCGCGCACCTCGCGCGCTGCGTAGGTTGCGTCTAGCTCCTGCATTGAGGGGATGCGATACACCTCATCGTGCACGAGCGCGTGCGCAGGCAAACGGTCCCGTTTTGCGGGCGTTTCGTTGGGGTAGCCCGCTACGATGGTGGTGACGGGCACGCAGGTTTCGGGCAGCTCCAAATAATCGGCGATCTCACCCATCGCGTGCAAGGTCGTACCCATATAGCAAATGCCAATGCCGCGCGCCTCGAAGCCTAGGCATACGTTCTGCGCGACGATCATTGCATCGAACGCCGCAACGTGATAACCCAAGAGGTTGTTGAAATTATCCCGAGCGCCGCGCGCGCGCAGCCACTGCCGCGTGCGAAACCAATCCGCGCAAAACGTAACCACGAGCGGGGCTTCCAGCACCATCGGTTGCTCATAGTGAAGTGCGTAGAGCTTCTTTTTTCGCTCAGGGTCGCGCGTAAGCACGATAGAAACGCTATTAAGATTTCCCGACGACGAGCCGCCCGCAATGGCATCGGCGCACACCTCATCGATGATGTGTTGCGCAATCGGCTCAGGCTTGTAGCTGCGAATGGAGACGTGCCCTTTGAGTAGAGAGGCTAACGGATTCATGGTGGACCCTGCACTACATTAGTTGCGCTTTACCGTGGCTAACAACGCGGCGGCGGCGACGAAACTGGAGCCAACCACGCGATTGAACATACGCGCGCGCCCAGCGGTGCGCAACCACGGCGCAATCCGCGAAGCGAAGGAGGCGTAGAACATTAACCAGAACAATTCGAAGCCGATAAACGTGGCGCAGAGCACTGCAAACTGCGGACCTTGCGGTTTAGTCGCATCTAAAAATTGCGGAAAGAAAGCTGAGAAAAACAACAAGGCTTTAGGGTTGCTCGCACCCACTAAAAAACCATTCCAAAACAGGCGATGCCACGGCACGTATTCCGTGGAAACTTGGCTTTCAGAAATCGCAAAATCAGCATTTTTAGCGCGCAAGGTGGTCACACCGATATAGAGCAAGTAGGCTACACCTAACCATTTAATCAAGGCGAAAAGCGTTTCTGATATCGCTAGAATCGCGCCCAAGCCCAATGCGGATGCGGCCATGATGCCGACCACCGCGGTTACGCTTCCGAGCGCGCAATAAAGCGTGCGTTTCGCGCCATGGGCGATGCCGCTGGCCACGCACATGAGTACGCTTGGGCCGGGCGTAACGGTAAGAATAAATACTGCGGCTATGTAAAGTAGCCAAGTGGATAACAACATTGCGAAAAACTTTCTGCTTGAGCGAGCCTTGAGTGTAGCGATAATGTGCCGCAGTTCAGCGTAAGTGCTGTGCCAACACACTCACCACATGCAAAGCTTCGCGCTCTGCACCATCGTGGATTTGATGACGGCAGCTCGTGCCATCGGCCACCACGATTGCGTCGCTCGCCTCGCGCAGCGCAGGCAATAGGCTCAATTCCGCCATATGCATGGACACTGCGTAGTGCTTCGCCTCATACCCAAACGCGCCCGCCATGCCGCAGCATGAGCTTTCGATAAGCGTCGGATTTGCGTTCGGAATTAGGCTTAAAAGTGCGAGTGTGGGCGCAATTTCGCCAAACGCTTTTTGGTGGCAATGCCCATGCACGAGTACGTTTTTCGCGGCAGGTTTGAGCGCTTTTTGAAACGCTTCGAGCTTGCCTGCTTTATGCTCATTGGCCAAAAACGTATCAATGAGCAGTGCGTGTTTTGCAACGAGCTCGGCATCATCGCCCAGGTGCATGGCGAGCGCTTCATCGCGCAGTGTGAACAAGCAGCTTGGCTCTAGGCCCACGATGGGCACACCACGTTTCGCATAAGGCACTAATGCTGCGATGAATTCGCTTAGCTTTTCTTTGGCTTGCGCCACCATGCCAGCAGCGAGGAACGTGCGCCCACAGCAATAGTGCGCGTTGGGCTTTTCTAAAACGATTGGGTTGTAACCTGCATGCTCCAAAACGCGTAGGGCATCGAACGCGATCTCGGGATTAAAGTAAGCGTTGAAGGTATCGACGAAAAGGATGACATCTTTAGCTTTTTCGCCCAATACCTGCGGCGTAAATTGCGCTCTTTTTAAAGTATATCTCCCAAAAAAATGCTCTTTTTTCCACGTAGGCAGCGAGCGCTTTGCGGAAAATCCTAGTGCGCGCTCCATGAGTTCTGCAATGAAGGGCACGTGATTACGTAAATTCATGAGTGGCACGAATGCGGCTGCCGAGCGCGCGTAGTTAGGCAAATTCGCTATCAATTTATTTTTCAGCGAAACGCCGTGTTTAGCGTTGTAGTGGGCGAGATGTTCAATCTTCATTTTCGCCATATCCACGCCGGTTGGGCAATCCCGTTTGCAACCCTTGCAGCTCACGCACAGTGCGAGCGCTTCATGCACTTCATCACTCGCGATACCTTCATTACCCAATTGCCCCGATACCGCCATGCGCAACGTGTTCGCCCGCCCGCGCGTGGAGGCCGATTCATCGCGCGTCACGCGATAGCTCGGGCACATAGTTCCTGCGTCGAATTTGCGGCAATGTCCATTGTTGTTGCACATTTCTACCGCTTTGCCAAAGCCTTGCGCGCCATCGCGACCGCTTCCTGGCGCAGTAGTCTCTTCTGTGATCGGATCATTCTGCACATCCCACGTCCGCCAATCGAGCGCCGTTTGTATCGGGATCGTTTTGTAGTTTGGTTTGAAGCGAAAGAGCGCGGTATCGTCCATTTTCGGTGGATCAATAATCTTGCCCGGATTAAATAAATGAGTCGGATCGAACAGCATTTTAATTTCGCGCAGGGCATCGTTAATTTTCGGACCGAACTGCCACGCAATCCATTCGCCACGGCATAAGCCATCACCGTGTTCGCCACTAAACGCGCCTTTATATTTGCGTACGAGCACCGCAGCCTCTTCGCCAATCGCGCGCATCTTCGCTGCGCCGTCACGCCGCACATCCAAGATCGGGCGCACATGCAGCGTGCCTACGCTGGCGTGGGCGTACCACGTACCACGCGTGCCGTGTTTGGCGAATACTTCAGTTAGGGCATCGGTGTAGTCGGCCAAGTGTTCGAGCGGCACCGCGCAATCTTCAATAAAGCTCACCGGCTTGCCATCACCTTTTAAGCTCATCATGATGTTTAAACCGGCTTTGCGCACGTCCCACAGATTTTTCTGTAGAGCCTCATCGCTCATTTTCACTACACTCTCTGGCAAATTTAAATCGCTCATGAGCGTGGCGAGATCGTCGAGCTTCTTAAGTAACGCTGTTTTGTCGTCCCCCGAAAATTCCACTAGCAAAATCGCCTCGGGTTCACCGATGAGCGCGGTGCGCATCGTCGGCGCGAACGCCGGATTTTTGAGCGCTAAACCCACCATCGTGCGATCTACTAGCTCAACGGCGGTAGGCCCGAGCTTTACGATGTATTGTGCGCTCGCCATCGCCTGCCGAAAAGTAGGGAAGTTAACGATCCCAAGCGTCTTGGTGCGCGGCAATGGTGAGAGCTGCAGTGTGAGTGATTTGGTGAAGGCGAGCGTGCCTTCGCTACCCATGAGCAAGTGGGCTACGTTCACACCACCATCGGCGGTGTAGGGTCGCTCACTTTGATTGCAGAAAATATCTAAGTTGTAACCTGCAACCCGTCGCATTACTTTCGGCCATTTTTCCTCAATTTCATGTTGATGTTGTTGCGCGAGTGCGGCCACCGCATCGCCAATTTGCTTCACTCGCCCCGTAGCGTGTTCGTACCGACCAAACTCCCCTACCGTGCCATCGGCGAACCACGCCTGCGCACCAATCACGTTGTGCACCATATTCCCGTAGGCAATGGAGCGCGAGCCACAGGAGTTATTGCCTGCCATACCGCCTAGAGTGGCCTGGGCGCTCGTTGAAACATCCACCGGAAACCACAGGCCATGCTGCTTTAGCTTTACATTCAAATGATCAAGCACCATTCCGGGCTGCACCCGTATCGTTTTTTTCTCAGCATCGAAATCAAAACTCGCCCGCAGAAATTTGGAGCAATCCATCACCAAGGCCACACCCGTGGTTTGGCCGCATTGGCTCGTGCCACCGCCACGCGCGAGCACCGGTACTTTTAAGTCTCGCGCGATGTCGATGGCGAGCTTCACATCTTCATCTGTTTTCGGCACAAACACACCCACCGGCATTTGCTGATAAATCGAGGCGTCGGTGGCGTAGCGGGCGCGGTCAGCCTCGCTGAAAAGCAGTTCACCTTGGGTATTTTTTCGAAGCAATGCAGCCAAATCTTGCATGGGGAATGGTTTTCCTATCGCGCGGCAATGAGGTTTGATTGTAAGATTACGCCACTCTTATTGCGCCTCACGATTACCCCATGCTCAAGCTGAATAACCACCCCGCAGGCCGCCACAATCTAGCTATTCCGGGCCCATCGCCTGTGCCTGATCGCATTTTGCGCGCGATGAGTATGCCCACCATCGACCACCGTGGCCCCGAGTTTGGCCCGCTTGGTTTAAAAGTGATTACCGGCATTCAACAGATTTTCAAAACTAAACAGCCTGTCGTAATTTACCCTGCCTCGGGCACGGGCGCGTGGGAGGCGGCGCTGGTCAACGTACTTTCTGCGGGCGATCATGTGCTGATGTACGAGACGGGGCAATTCGCAACACTTTGGAAAAAAATCGCTGATCGCTTGGGTTTGAAAACAGAATTTTTAGGACTACCAGGCATTGAAGGTTGGCGACACGGCGTAGACGCTGCGAAAATCGAAATCCGTTTGCGCGCAGACACTGCACATGTAATCAAAGCAGTGTGTGTGGTGCATAACGAAACTTCCACCGGTGTGACCAGCGATATCGCGGCGGTGCGCCGCGCCTTAGATGCTGCTAAACACCCCGCCTTGCTGTTAGTTGATACCGTATCGGGCTTGGGCTGCGCGGACTATCGCCACGATGAGTGGGGCGTTGACGTTTCGGTATCGGGCTCCCAAAAAGGGCTGATGCTACCGCCAGGCATTTCGTTCAATGCCGTTTCACCGAAAGCCGTTGCAGCGAGCAAAACGGCCACGCTGCCGAAAGCGTACTGGGCCTGGGACGACATGATTGAAATGAATAAAACGGGCTATTTCCCCTACACGCCGAACACGCAAATGCTCTACGCGCTGCACGAGGCTTGCGACATGATTGCCCACGAAGGGCTCGATGCCGTATTCACGCGCCATGCGCGCCTCGCCCGCGCGTGTCGCGCCGCGGTTGAGGCGTGGGGCTTGGAAATCCAATGCGCGGATGCCCGCTACTACTCGCCCGTTCTCACTGGCGTAATGTTGCCCAAGGGAGTTGATGCGGATGCAGTGCGCAAGATTATTTATGAGCGCTTCGATACCTCTCTGGGAATGGGCTTGGGCAAAGTAAAAGGCACGATGTTTCGCATCGGGCATTTAGGCGAATGCAACGATGTATCCCTCATGGGCACGCTCGCCGCCGTCGAGATGGGGCTCAAGATTGCGGGCGTTTCACGCAGAGGCAGCGGGGTTGTGGCGGCGATGGACGTGTTGGCGGCCTAAGTTATTTACGGCAAGCGGTGGCGCGAGATTTTCCACGCTGCTGATGACTTCACAGTACCATTGCATTGAGATTTTTTGATGTACACGGTTCAATACCTGCGGCGTAAATAGGGCCTATTTTCCAATTTATCTCCTGGAAAACAGCGCTTTCTATAAACTCCTGCTATGTCTGCCGCTTGGCGTGATCGCCGCGATCTCTTTGTACTTCCTCGAACCGCGAGTATGCTTAGCGCACACGTTGCGCCGCAGCTGCTCCGCAGCGCGCTCTCGCGCAGCGAAGCCTATTCAGAAGAAGCGCAAAACGCGCTCGCAGGCGCGCGCGCGGCAGGCTGGTCGATGGGTGAGGAGAATGCGTTCAATGCGCGCTTTCGCCTGCAGCTTGCCCTGGGCTATCGGGACAACTGGCAGCTTCTGCGCAACGCAAATTGCCCTGCGCCATTTTTTTCAAGCGCACTCGATCCGCTTCAAGCGGTGACAGCGCCTATGCTCATCATCTCGCTGCATTGGGGCAGCGCGATTTTCGCGTTACGTGAGATTGCGAAGTTAAAAGGGCCGACGCACTTCATCTCCGCACCGTTTACAAAGGTAGAGTTCGCGAAATATCCGCTGCGATTTGAATTTGCGACCCGCATGGCTGGCATGATCGAACGCGTTTGCAATGCGCCACAGATTTTCACCGGCGGCGGGGCGACCGAGGCGATTACGCGCGCGCTTGCTGCGCAGCGCAATGTGTGCGCTTTGATTGATGTGCCACCGCATCAGGTTAGCTCTACAAGCACGCACGTTGTGCTTGGACGCGCATTTCGGTTTCCCAATGGCTTAGCCCGAATCGCCTACGAAACCGGCGCACACGTGGTGACCTTGCTCAGCGCCCCAGATGCAGCGGGAGGTGCGCACTTTATTGCGCTAAAGTCGCTGGGCGCCATGCCCAACGCGCACGCACTCTTACCGCACTGCGCAGCGTTGTTAGAAAGCGCGTTAACGCGCGATCCGGCGGCGTGGACAATGTGGGCACATTTGCCCGATTTTCTGTCGGCGGCCTAGGCGCGCTGCGCGTCCTCGCGAATCATCTCCACTGCTTTTTCGGCAACCATAATTATCGGGGCGTTGGTGTTGCCTGATACCAGCGTAGGCATGATTGAGCAATCGATAACACGCAAGCGCTCAACACCTTTTACGCGCAAACGTGGATCAACAACGGCTTGCACATCAACCCCCATCCGGCATGTGCCGCTTGGGTGAAAAATCGTAGCGCCCACTTGCCGGCAGAAATGCAAAATTTCTTCATCGGTTTGTAAGTCGGGGCCGGGCTTTACTTCCTGCTTCACATAGGGAGCCATCGCTTTCGACTGCGCAATCGCGCGCGCCGAGCGCACAGCGGCGACGACCGTGCGCCGGTCTAAATCGGTGGCTAAATAATTTGCGTACATCGCGGGCGGCGCGGTGGGGTCGGTGTTGGTGATGGCCAAATGCCCTCGCGATTCGGGGCGAAGCTGACATACCGAAAGCGTGAACCCAGAGTAAGGATGTACCTTCCCCCCCGCCATATCGGCCGAAAGCGTGGCAACGTGATATTGAATATCCGGACGATTTTTATCGGGCGAAGCGCTAGTAGACATAAAGCAGCCGCCTTGGTTAATGCCTACCGCGAGCGGGCCGGAGCGCTTGAAAAACCACTCCATCCCCATCCTGATTTTCCCGACGATGCTATTAAGTTGATCGTTGGTGGTGATGGGTTTCGCGCATTCGTAACTGAGACGAATTTGCAAATGATCCTGTAGGTTTTGGCCCACCTGTGATGATGCGCAGACTACCGGGATACCAAAATTTTGTAACAGCGCAGGATCGCCCACCCCCGAGAGTTGCAGCAATTGCGGTGATTGAATCGCGCCAGCGCTGAGCAACACTTCAGCCTGGGTGCGGACCTGAATTTTCACTCCATTATGAAGATACTCCACGCCCACCGCGCGCTTGTCTTCAAAGAGCACGCGCGTGGCAAGGGCATTAGTTTCTATGCGCAAATTCGCGCGGGCTTTCACAGCGGGCGTGAGGTAGCCTTTGGCGGTGCTGCAACGCAATCCTCTCCACGTGGTGAGCTGATAGTAGCCTGCGCCAACTTGGTTTTCACCATTGAAATCTTCGGTGCGGGGCACGCCATTTTCTTCGGCACCAGAGATAAAAGCTTCAATCAATTCGTGCTTCGCTCCAATATCGGAAACGCCCACGGGGCCATCTCCACCATGGTACGGGCTTGCGCCGCGCTGGTTGCGCTCCGAGCGTTTGAAGTAAGGCAGGCATTCGTTGAAACTCCAGCCCACGTTACCTGCGCGGGCCCAATCGTCGTAGTCGTCGCGTTGACCACGAATGTAAATGAGACCGTTAATCGAGCTTGAACCGCCGAGCGTTTTGCCGCGCGGCCAGTAAATTTTGCGGCCGAGCATGTTGGGGTCAGGCTCGGTTTCGAAGCACCAATTCACCCGTTTGTCCCACATGGTTTTGCCGTAGCCAATCGGCAAGTGAATCCAGGGTGAGGTATCCGGCGGCCCCGCTTCGAGCAAGAGCACGCGAACATTGACATCTTCGCTCAGGCGCGCGGCCAACACGCAGCCTGCGGAGCCTGCCCCCACGACGATGTAGTCAAAGTCACCTTTCCCTGTTCCCATATCCACAAATCATCTTCATTAAAACGTTTCGCAACGCTACACGTACGACGCTGTAGTGAAGTGTAAATCAGCGCACGAAAAAGCAGCACTCAGCTTTCGGAAAGAGCGCATGCTCCCAGTCGCGTTTCACTTTTCCAGTATTCAGGTTGAAAGATGAGGGGGTCTACACTAGTGTGTCAATTTTCGCCCTGCGCCTACACTACGGTAAATGTAGTGAAATGAAAACATCATGTTCTCAGAACACCTTTTTTTGGCGAAACCAGCCCTTCGATTCGCACAACGCACTTGCAACCTGCTTACCAAAGCAATGCTCTGCTTGATAGTTTTTCAATTTCCCTGCGCGGCGCAAATATCTTCGAACGAAACGCCTGGCTCACCGCCTGTTTCCAAATCGATCTGGAATGAGCTAGAGTATGTAATTGGTGCGGGTGTTGCCAACAAGCCAGCTTACCTGGGTGCAGATCAGCATGTGAACGAGTTTCGCCCGCTTTGGTGGCTGCGATACGGTCGATTCACGATCGTGGGCCCACGCGGCGGCTTGGCCCGCGATCCGGACCGCGCGAGTGAAGCCCAAGTGGGCGCAAACGCGGTGTGGTTCGAGCGCGAAAACATACGCCTAAATTTTGGCTTGCGTGTTGAGAATGGCCGCGACGCGAGCGATTCACCGAACC
>JANMDS010000058.1:0-1531 GCA_031376405.1 Betaproteobacteria bacterium | reverse complement strand
AGGAGAAACTTATGAATATTTTGAAGATGATCTATTGCGGGATACTGTTGTCATTGGTCAGTGCCCCTACGTATGCGGGGCTATGGTCTTCGACTAATGCGGTGGTGAGGCCTGGCGTAACGACATCAATGACGGTGTCGTTGACCGGTGACCAACGCAGTACCGACGCGCAGGTTTATGTTGAGATTCCAGTCGGAGCCACCGTCACCGCTCTCACTCCACGCCTTGGCGGCGTCACCTGCATATTTGTTCCTGGCGAATTTGGTTCTCCAAACATCGTGCGGATGACTTCAACAACAGGATTCATCCTCCCATTTGCACAGCAACCTATATGTACGATCACCTTCAGCGCTTCGGCATTTCTACGCAGCGGGCGCTTTAACATGTTCAACGACGTGTGTGCTAATGCTTTCGGAGTGTCGAGCCGCTGCGAACTTGATCCAGGCTACGTCTCCGTTGGTATCTAAATTGCGAATAGTGGCTTCATCGCCTGTTTTCGAAACGTACTGAATCAATGCCGCTATCCCTTG
Organism: Betaproteobacteria bacterium; assembly: GCA_031376405.1. GTDB lineage: Bacteria > Pseudomonadota > Gammaproteobacteria > Burkholderiales > Casimicrobiaceae > JANMDS01. The sequence continues at coordinate 1,001 of JANMDS010000058.1, read as the reverse complement.
GCGCTTTCGCACGTCGGATACCCCACTGAGCTGTTCACCACCCTCAGTGCCACATCCGACGCGCGAATTTTCAGCCTATCCTGGCAAGATAGTCATTTGGCGACTTGCCCACCATGCGCTTGAAGTCGCGAATAAAGTGGGCTTGATCGTAATAACCGAGCGATAGTGCGAACGCTGGCCAATCGACAATCCGGTTTTCGGCAAGCTGTTCCAACGCTTCGTGCAGGCGATAGCGTTGGATCACCCATTTCGGGCTGACGCCAACGTATTGGTTGAACAGGCGTTGCAAAGTGCGCAGCGTCAGTCCGTGCTGCAATACCAAATCCTCGGCGCGCGTAATGCTGTGATCGTTCTGAATGGAGTAAACAATGGCATTGATGCGCGCAACCTGTGCATCAGGCAAGGGTAAGCGAGCGCTGAGGAATTTTGCAGCCACATCGATCATGCCTTCGACTTGATCATGAGCAAGGATCGCAGCTTCGAGTGTGTCGGCGTCCTGGCCGAATACCGCGGACAGTGCGCAACTCTGATCGGTAAGCGTGGACATCGGCGCGCTCAAGAACGGCTGAAACCCGGCAGGCTTGAACTTCACGCCGAATACGCAACCGCTACCCTCCAGCGTGCGCGTGAAACGGCCCGTCGTTACTCCGGCAATACGCGAAGCATCACGCTCGATCAGCAGATGCGCACTCGGATGGGGTAGTGTTTCGCGGGTCTGGGGCGCCAGTCCGCTGAGGTCCCAACGCACCATCCAAAAATGCTCTACAAACGCATCCAATGGCGGCGTCGGCGCATGTCGCTCATGGCGAAACCGGCCTAATGCCGGCGGGACTTGAAAAACACCACGCGCCTTGCCAACACCCTTTAACACGGTTACGACTTCGTTGGTCAAGGTATCGCTACTCGAATTCTGTCGCGTTTTTCCAATCATTGTGCGATTCGCTGTGATGAAATGACCCCATACCGATGCACGAGCCGCATGATCGTCATGTCGCAGGTAT
>JANMDS010000055.1:0-1899 GCA_031376405.1 Betaproteobacteria bacterium | reverse complement strand
CTTTTATGCCCGAGGATTCTTACTTTTAAAGCGCTTGTCCGCTGATTACGATAGCTCACGACGACGAGGAAGATGAACAGACTTAGATCATTAAAAAGGGGAATGGGATGCTATGCGAAAAATGTCGTCAACCGGTCGAGTTCATTAATAACGCTTTTGCGAAAATTGTCGATGAACGCGGAAATACGGTTTTTTATCATCTTGCACCGTGCTTCGGCGAAATCTATAGACGACGAGACGCGGCAAACCCAATGCATCTGGCTTACGACCGTAACGCGGCGCGACATCTCCACATGGTGTCATGAGCAGAGCCTGAACGAGATTCAAGAAAGTAGAACGCGGTGACCCTCAGCTCCGCGCTACGATCCGACTGACAGGCCCGTTGAATATTGGAATCGGTGAGCAATAAGGAGCGGGACCGGCATACGGGTTAAGTGGTTCGGCGGTATCTTCGGGGGCGACGTTGTCTTCAGCGAGGTTATTGGAACAGGCCTAGGATGTGCCACTTGGCTAACCAGCCGTCATTCGGAGTGCAAATTGAAAAAGCGTAATCCTGCCGGGCAAGTGAAATTCACGCCGCAGCGTGCCGTCGTTGCTGCCGTACAGTTGCCAACGATAAGTGACGCCGAGTTTGGGGCGTCGTTAGAGGAGTTACGTGAACTTTCCAAAACCCTCGGTTTCGAGGTAGTAGCCACGTTCACTCAAAAGCGCTCGAGTTTTGATTCGACCGCCTATTTGGGAAAAGGCAAACGCGAGGAGATGCGGGGTTATTTACAAGGAGAGGCCGTATTGCCGGCGCAGGCATTTGGTGCAGCAAAACGCGAAAGCAACAGCAGCTCACAAGGCATTGCGCGACAGGGTGCGGTCGCAGCGCGTGAAGCCATAAAAGGCCTCGCTGACACTAACAGCCGCCGGGCTGATTTCGTGCTCGTGGATCACGAGATTTCACCCTCCCAGGCCCGCAACCTGGAAAACGAGGTCGGCTGCGAGGTCATGGATCGCACCATGGTGATTCTCGAAATCTTTCATCGGCACGCCCGTTCCAACTCAGCGCGCGCCCAAGTAGAAATTGCCCGGTTGCGTTACCTCGCACCCCGCTTGCGCGATGCGGCCAAGTTGGCAGGGCCGCAGGGGCGGCAGCGCAGCGGCGTCGGTGGCCGTGGCTCCGGGGAAGGCGCCGGTGAGGCAGAGCGCGCCAAGATCCGCGATCGCATCACGGAATTGAAGCAGGAAATCATTGCATTCGACCTCGAGCGCAAGACGCAGCGTGCGCGGCGTCTGGAGGGCCGGAGCCTCGCGCGTGTGGCGTTGATCGGCTACACCAACGCTGGTAAGTCCACGCTGATGCGTGCGCTGACGGGTAGCGAAGTGTTAATCGCCGACAAACTATTTGCGACTCTTGATACGACCGTGCGTGCGTTGGTACCCGACGGGATACCGCGCGTATTGGTGAGCGACACGGTGGGTTTCATCAAAAACCTGCCGCACGATCTTGTTGCCTCCTTCACATCAACACTCGAAGAGGCCGCCGAGGCTGCGTTGTTGCTGCAAGTGATCGATGCCAGTGACAACGATTTTGAACGCCAAATCGAGGTAACGGAAAAAGTGCTTGAGGAAATCGAGGCATCTCAGTTACCCCGCTTTCGTGTCTTTAACAAGATCGATCAAGTCGGCGATGCAGAGCGGCAGGCAGAACGCGCGAAGGAATTACGCGCGAAATTCCCGAGCTACATGGTGATAAGCGCCGTTAACAAGGATGACATTGCAAAACTACACAAGGCGATCCGTACATTTTTTAACCGCCGTCTGGTCAAGGCGGAATTGCTTCTGCCGTGGGCCGCACAGCAGCTACGCGGCGAACTGTTTGAGGTGTGCGAGGTGTTGGAGGAGCGCACCGAC
>JANMDS010000031.1:0-7172 GCA_031376405.1 Betaproteobacteria bacterium | reverse complement strand
CAACCATTGTCTTGACAGTGCTGGGTGCATTGGGGCACTGCGTAGCAAAGTTTTCGACAGAAGCGGCGGCTCCACAATTCTGGCAACCTGAGTTACTCAAACTATGCATGCTGATACCGTAACTTTTAGTAAGGAACAGCGGGCTGCTGTTCTGGAGAAGGACGCAAAGATGAGAATGTCTTTGTACTTTTACAACAACATTGAATCCGTTGAGGCAATATTACTTCCGTTAGAATAACGGAATGTTATCTGGAGTTGGTGCTTCAGAAATCTGACGCAATGAAATAATCTGTCCATCAGCTCCAGTGACAGAGCGATATTTCTCACCATTTCCTCGCGTAATTGTTGTTTCGTATGAACCGGCTTCGGAATTGAAAGTGGTGGCAATCGATTTGACTTGATTGATTTTTATGCTGCTTCCATTTTCATCGGCGAAATTTAGGTTTGCACCGGAGCCATCGTATTCGACTCTCGAAGAAAGTAGCGCGCCGTTCTCGGCAGTAATTCGTTCAGACTGGAATTTCGTGTCATTGAATCCGAGCAGACCGTCACTCAATGAGCCCTCGTACTTGGCTGTGGTGATTCCTTCAGAACGATCACGGCTGACGAGGTTGCGCTCACCGACAGCGCTGTCGCTCACGCCCGCGCGGTCCGGACCAAGTCCAGGCGCAGCCAGTGCATTGCGCGCTTCTACTTCATCTTCTGCTTGCACTGATTCTTCAGTTGGACTTAGTGCAGGTTTCTCGCGTGTAGGTAGCTCGCCGATTGGTCTTGATATTGGGATTTTCAATTCTTTGCCTGCATAGATCTTGTTGGGATCTTTGATTTCATTCTCACGCGCTATGTCTTTCACGTGAGTGGCGATTTCCGAGTCTTTCGCAGCGCGTCCCAGCTGTTCGGAGAGTGTGTCTTTGGCTATAGACCAGAGGTTGTCGCCGCGTTTGATCTTGTATGTCGCGGATCCATCACCGCTGGCGTCAAATTCGCGTTTTCCCCATTTTTCGGTTGATACTGTATTTGGTTTTTCCGCTTGCACTTCAAGGTGAGTTCGATCGCGCATTTGCACTGTCTGCCCGTCTTCACTCTTGGTCATTACCTTGCCTTGCTGGTTTACTCCCAAGATGGAAAAATCTTCCTCAAAACCTAGGGCTTTCATATCGACTTTTCTGTTTATATCCGCCACATTGCTTTTCCAGTTGGCATTGTCGCCGCGCTGGAGATCTCTGAGCTGTTCGGCCACGCCGGAGAAGTCGTCTCCTGCCCGGAGCTCGTTGAATTTGCTCGATACTTGTTCTACTTCTCCACTCATGGTTTTTCCTCCAGCAATAATAGGGGCTCATCCATCGATGCCTGATCGGGTTGGCAGCGAGTTAAGGCGTTTGTGTCAGGGTTCCAGCAGTTTATGTGAGCGAATTTGGCAAATTGGTGTTAGTGTTGTGTCAGACTTATGTCAAAGTGCCAGACCGGTGATTGGTACGGCTTTTTCAGGTATGCATCGAGTGATTTTGCCGGATGCGATAGCCGATTTTGGGGACGTTTTCGATTATTGAGGAAGCCTCGCTGACTTTCTTGTCGTCCAGCTTTTGTCTGAGTCGTTTTATGGATGATCTGATTGCATCGCCGGCAGCTTCACTGTCTGACGACCACACGCGCTGCAACAGCGTGGTGGTGCTAAACACCTGTGTTGGGTTGCGCATCAAAAACTCAAGCAAGGCGAAGTCCTGGCGCAGGATGTAAACTTCCTTTGTTCCTCTGGTTACTTGATGCTTCACCGGGTCCAAAGTGATGTCTCCGGTTCTGAGAATGTCCGTCAGTAAATCCGGGGGACGGCGTAAAAGCGCTCGAATTCTCGCAAATACCGCCACTTGCCCACAGGGAGCGTTGCTAATTTAAGCTCCCCGATGCGCACGCGCTTGAGCCCCACTACGTGTAACCCAACGAGCTCGCACATGCGCCGGATTTGCCGCTTGCGGCCTTCGGTTAGCACAAAGCGCAGTTGGTCCGAATTTGCCCACTCGACTTTTGCCGGTTTGAGCTTTATATCGTCCAGCGTAAGCCCGTGATTGAGCAGAGCCAGTTTTGCGTGCGGTAATGCGCCTTCCACGCGCACCAAATATTCTTTTTCCATTGCGCTCGTCTCGCCGATGAGTTGCTTGGCGATGCGGCCATCCTGCGTCAAAACAAGTAGACCAGTGGAATCAATATCAAGCCGACCGGCCGGCGCGAGCCCCCGAGAATGTTCAGGGCGATATACCAAGCGTGACATACAAGAGGCAAAGCGATTGTTTGGCACCACTAACGTCACCGCAGGTTCGTGTCCGTCTTCGGCTTGCCCCGAAACCAGCCCCACAGGCTTATGCAAAATAATCGTAATCTTATTGGCTTGCTCGCGTTGCGCCGCATGATCGATCGTGATTTCCTGGCCGCGCAGCACTTTCGCGCCCAGCGTGTCAACCACCTCTCCATCTACGAGCACCCAGCCACGCTCGATCCAAAGGTCAGCTTCTCGCCGAGACGCTACGCCTAGCTCGGACATCCGCTTCGATAGCCGCAGCGATTCGTTAGGGTCTGGCGGAGGATTTCGTGCGGGCATTTTGTAAGTTTAATATGCGCTTTGAATGGGCGCAAATATACCGTGTCTTGCGTTTTGGATAGGGTAATCCTGAAGCGGTAAGCTCGATGATCGGTAAACCGAGCTGGGTATACCATCCTCGCGCGTCGTCAACGGTGGAAAAAAACCATGTTTCTTGGGAGATAAATCTCAAAATCAGGCGTTTTTACGCCGCAGGTATTTGGCAAATTTTGGGTGTTTAACTACGCCCAAATACCTCGTTGATCTGCTGGCTCACGCGAATGAAGCTCGTGCGCTTGGTGAGCTCTTTGAGCTTGCGTGCGCCCACGTAGGTGCACGCTGAGCGCACGCCACCCAAAATATCTTGCAGCGTGTTTTCTACTGGGCCGCGGTGGTCAATTAACACTTCCTTGCCTTCGCTGGCGCGGTATTTAGCCACGCCGCCAGCGTGTTTATTCATAGCGGCGGTGCTGCTCATGCCATAAAAACGTTTGTATCGCTTGCCATCCCGTTCGACTAATTCGCCTGCGGTTTCGTTGTGGCCGGCGAGCATGCCGCCGAGCATTACAAAATCCGCGCCGCCGCCAAACGCTTTGGCCAAATCGCCAGGTACCGTGCAGCCGCCATCACCGCAAATTTGTCCCCCCAAGCCGTGGGCTGCGTCGGCGCATTCAATGATCGCCGAGAGTTGGGGATAGCCCACGCCTGTCATCTTTCGGGTGGTGCATACGCTGCCGGGGCCGATGCCGACTTTTACGATGTCAACGCCGGCCAAAATGAGCGCTTCGGTCATATCGCCCGTGACCACGTTGCCCGCCATGAGCACGACATCTTTATGCTGCTCGCGAAATTGCCCAATGAATTGGACGAATTTTTCGTGGTAACCATTTGCCACATCAATGCATACAAACTGAATGTGTTCTTCGGTGCGCGCTTTCACCCGATTAAATTTTTCGAAATCGTGATCGGTTATCCCGAGCGAGTAAAACGCATTAGATTTGCGCGGAAGGTTAGTAAAAAACGCAACTAACTCGTCGTCCGCATAATGCTTGTGGAGCGCAACGGAAAGCCCGTGCACGTCCAGTGCGCGCGCCATTTCGAAGGTGCCGGTGGTGTCCATGTTCGCCGCGATAATGGGGATGCCATCATAGGCGTACTTGCCGTGCCGGAACAAAAATTGCCGCCGGATATCGACTTCTGAACGCGAGGTGAGTGTCGAGCGCTTCGGGCGGATCAACACGTCTTTGAAATCAAGTTTTAACTCTTGTTCGATATGCATGGCTTACCTTCTTTCAAAATCCCTAACAAACAGGCGCAAAAAAAGCCCACGCGTATTGGCGAGAGCTTTCGCCGATTGTAAGTCAAATGAAGGACAACTGATTGCGTGCAAAGCTTCTCGTCACGCGCTATAGTGGGAGGTTCCAAATCAAAGTAGGAGGAGAAACAATGTCGTTAATTATCAATGCCATTATCGGGCTCATCGCAGGCATCGTCGCCAAGATGATCATGAAAACGGGGCCATCGGGCATGCTGCTCACAGCGTGTTTGGGTATCGCAGGCTCTATCCTTGGCACGTTTATCGGGCAAACGCTTGGCCTCTACAAACGCGGCGATATCGCTGGTTTTATCGCCTCCGTAATTGGTGCGGTTATTTTGCTGTGGGGTTACGGCAAATTTGTCGCAAAAAAGTAATTTCTGAATTCGTTAATGGAGTGAAATAAAAAATGAGTCTTTTCGACGTATTGCAACAAGCCGTTCAAGCCAACGCCCAACAAGCTGGCCATCACTACGACCAAGCCGTCAACCACGCCACCCGCGACGATTTAGCGCGCGGCGTATCGGGGGTGTTCCGCGCCCCTGAAACCCCGCCATTCGATCAAATGGTCGGCCAGCTTTTTGGCAACTCTAACAACGTGCAGCAGGCCGGGGTTTTGAACCAGCTATTACGCGCAGCAGGCCCGGCCATTGCCGCAGCCGTTGCGGGTGGTGCCCTCAAAAACGTATTGGCCGGTGGCAAAACGCAGGTGACCCCTGCGGACGCTTCGAAAGTCACCGCCGAAGAAGTACAAGTGCTCGCCAAGCAAGCCGAAACGCAGTACCCCGGTATCGTGGATAAGCTCGGCAAGTTTTATGCGGACAACCCAGCGTTGGTCAAAACCATCGGTGGTGCGGCGCTTTTGATATTGCTCTCCAAGATGAAAGAGGGCTTACGGGGGTAGCGTTAGTTTCTAGCTTCACGTTCAAGAATGCGCGCCACGCCCGTTAGGCTGTGGCGCATTTTTTTGCCTTTTTAGTGGCGCGAGGTGACGGGAGCAACCAGACTACGCTCGAGTGGGTAGCGTCCGTGCAACAGCTTGCTACGCATTATCAGGATAACCCGCTAAATGCTTGATTTTTTGATGCAAAATTTAGTGAATCAGGTGTAAACGTCACTCACTTTTCCGGTGAAAAGACTGTTTTAGACCCAGAGACCTAAAGCTGAGGGAGTTGCACGATGAATCATGTTTTTTTCCGGCCTGGTAATTTTTGTGCGACTGCGGTCGCAATCGGATTCTCATCGCTGTTGTGGCTAAGCCCTACGCGGGCGGCGGACACCCGTGTCGACGCATTGCTTCAAGTCGAATTCAATCGAGCAGCGATTGTCGAAAAATTGGTTGGCAGTGTGGGAAATGAGCTCAGTGCGGGTGAGCGCGAGTTGTTTCGCGATGCACTCTTTGCTGCGCGTGCGGACCGACTGGTTTCGGCCAGTCTTGCTGGCTCGGTCGAAGGCGCACTCGAAGCCTTGCTTTGGCGGGTTGCCGTAAACGGTCAGATTGAGAGCGGTACGGCGACGATTGCGCGTAGTCAGCCCGCGGTTGGCAGCGCGAAATCTAACTTCGCGAGTGCGGCAGACGCAGTGTTTACCACCCCAACGGCGGATCGCAGCAAGGCCATCGGCGATGCCAATCGAGATTTTTCCTACACACCAATTACACCGTGCCGTTTGCACGATTCCCGCACTGGCCAAGCGTCGGCACTGGGTACCCTTGGCGGGGTGATGTCGAACCAAACCACGCGTACGCTCTCACCTGCCGGCGCGTGTGGACTGCCCACGAGCGGCATTAAGAGTTTGTTTGTAACCTTTCACTCCTACAACAACAATCCGGAAAAGTTAGGTGTCGTCACATTTCAGAGAACTGGCACGCCTGTCACCGGCTTAGCTGCGGCGTGGACAGGCGGGGTGTGGGTAACCGGCACGATCATCACCTCAACAAACGACGATGGCGCGTTCGATGTATTCGTTGGCAATCCCGCCGCGATGACTGCGGAAATGATTGTTGATGTTGTGGGCTACTTTAGCGCCGCATCCGGAGGCGGTAGTGGCAGCATTACCGGCATCCGAGTAACGAACGAGACCAGCGCGAGCCCGAATATTTTGGGTGGAGCGGCGGCTAACACCACAACAGCTGGTGTTCGGGGTGCCGCGATTGGTGGGGGTGGAGCAACCAGCGGCGCCGATCCCGATTTTCCCGGTGCTGGGCCGAATCGAGTTACCGATCACTACGGCCATATTGGTGGTGGCGCCTCCAACCGCGTGGGTAACGACAACATTGATTCGAGCGATGCCACGTTTGCCACGATTGCGGGCGGGCGAAGAAACGTCGCCGCTGGGCAATACAGTTTTGTGGGTGGAGGCCTAGACAATACTGCATCAGGATACATCAGCGTTGTGGTGGGGGGTGAATTTAATCAGGCTGTTGATAGCTGGTCCTATGTCGGTGGTGGAAATCAAAACTTGGCCTCCAGTCAGCGAAGTTCAGTTTTAGGTGGGAAGTCGAACACGGCGAGCGGACTCAATTCTGGGGTCGTTTCGGGTGAAAACAACACAGCTTCAGGTTCGCAGGCGAGCGTATTAGGCGGCAAGGGTAATAACGCGAGCGGTGAAAATAGCGTGGTGGTGGGGGGCGCTGGAAGCTTGGCCAGCGGCCCCAATACATTCGCTGGCGGGACCAAAGCGAGCGCACCGTTACCAGGATGCTTCGTTTGGGGTGATTCACTATCGGAGCTTGTCGATTGCAGCGGCTCTGATCAATTTGTCGCTCGTTCGCGCGGTGGCTTCAAACTGATTACTGCCGGCACTCCGGGTTCGTATACCGGTGCACTACTCCCATCCGGCACAGGCGCGTGGACAACGCTCTCCGACATCAACACCAAAACTGCGATCTCCGCCGTTTCGCCCCGAAATGTTTTGGAAGCATTGCTAAAAATGCCGGTATTGAGCTGGCAATACAAAGCCCAGCCAGGTAACGTCCGGCATATGGGGCCGAGTGCGCAAGATTTCCGCAAAGCGTTCGGTCTAGGCGATTCTCCGTTGGGGATTTCAACGGTGGACGCTGATGGCGTTGCGCTCGCCGCGATCCAAGGGCTTAACCAGAAGTTGGTCGCCGACTCCAAAGCCAAGGATGCGAAGATCGCCACGCTTGAGCGCGAGCTCGCTGCGATCAAAAAGAAGCTGGGTTTGTAAAGCCTGCGCGCGCGGAACCTACAAAAACCTGCGGGAGAGCTCAGCACAACTTGAGTTTCGTCGCCCCGGCGAAGGCCGGGGTCCAATTTCGTTCGT
>JANMDS010000534.1:0-7823 GCA_031376405.1 Betaproteobacteria bacterium | reverse complement strand
GAAGCCTTTGCAAAGTGCGATGAGCGGCGTATCAGAGCGTTGTTCAACCTCGCGCAATGCCTGTGCAAGACCGGACGTGGGTACGCCGAGCACGATAAGGTCGCATCCGGGCGAAACCTGCATGCCAAGGGTGAAGTTTTGTGTTGGGAATGCGATGCCGGGCAAGTAGCGCGCGTTGCATTGCGCTCGCTCCATGTCCGCGCGGTGTTCTTTCCGGCGAGCGATTAAGCTGACTTCGTGCTGAGCCGCCCAGCGGATTGCGAGCGCTGTGCCCCAGGCACCGGCGCCGAGAACGGCGATTTTCATGACGGCTTAAATGCCGAAGAGCGACTCGATGCGCACGTATCCAGAAACCCCATCGCGGTGGTTCACCCGCACCCAGCCGCTGGTGGCAACGGGCTCCGCGAGCGTGAGCAATACGTCCTTCTCAGCAGAGAAAACGATCGGCGCGGCTTCCTCGGCGCGTGCACGCACGCTGGCGAACGGCACTTTCACTTGCACTTGCGTGCGGTTGCCCACTTGCTTGGGCTCCACCCAACCCAGCGTTCCCGACGCATCGCGCACTTTTACCCAACCGGCCACCGTCACGATTACTTCCACTGGCAAGCCCGCACCCAAAATGTAGAGCTTGGTGCTTTTCGACGAAGGGCTATCGAAGAGAATCGCGTTGTTTTCGATAATCTGCTTGTAATCGGTGGCGAACGCCAATCCGCTTGCGATCAACGCCGCCGCAACACACAAATATCTCAACATCGCGATCACTCCTTTATTGCGATTACTGCTTGGTTTGCCCAGCGCCTTCGAGTCGCGCCAACTCTTGCTCGAGCTGCTGCTGATAAAGCGCTTCGAAATTGATAGGGGCGAGGTACACCGGTGGGAAGCCCATCCGGTTAATCGCGTCGCTCACGGTTTCGCGCGCATAGGGGAACAAAATATTGGGGCAATGTATGCCTAACACTGGCGGCAAATCGCTCTCGGCTACGCCGCGAATTTGGAAAATTCCGGCTTGTTTGGCTTCCACCAAAAACAAAGTGTTCTCGCCCAGCTTGGCCGTTACGGTGAGCGCAAGCGTTACATCGTAAAAGCCTTCTTGCACATTTTGCGAGGCCATTTGCAAGCCTACTTCTACTTGCGGACCTTGCTGCGCAGCATTGATAAAGCTTTGCGGTGCGCCGGGATTTTCTACCGATAAATCTTTCAGGTAGATTCGCTCGATATTAAACACTTGCTGCGGAGTTTCGGTATTGGGTGCTGCGGGAGCGCCTGCGTCTGCCATGTTCGTGTATCTTTCTGTTTTCTAAAATTTAAGTGAATACCTGCGGCGCAATTGAGGCACTTTTTGAGGATTATCTCCCGCAAAATGCCGTTTTTTGAAAGCCTACGCAGCGAGCAGCGGCTCGAGCCCGCCTTTGGTGTTGAGGGCGGAAAGATCGTCAAACCCGCCCACATGCGTGTCACCAATAAAAATTTGCGGCACGGTGCGCCGCCCTGTAATAGCCATCATATGGTCGCGCTCAGCGGGGTTTTCATCGATCAAAATTTTCTCGATGTTTTTTACCCCTTTGCTCACCAACAACTGCTCGGCGCGCGCACAGTACGTACACACTTTGGTCGAATACATCTTCACATGGGCCATGATTTACGCTACCTTTTCAACGGGAAGTCCGGCATCGCGCCACGCTTGCAGCCCGCCGGACAACATATATATTTCGCTGTAGCCACCCTTTTTCAAGATGGCGCCCGCACCACGACCACGCATGCCCTTCGCATCCAGCACGATTACCGGGCGGGATTTTTCTTTCGCCACCTGATCAACGCGGTCTTTGAGTTGCGAGAGGGGCAAATGCACCGCATCACGCACTTTTATGTCGGCGAACTCGCGAGGCTCGCGCACATCAAGCAGCACCGGGTTGTTATTGTTGAGCAAATGGGTGGCCCGAAGCGTGCCGATCTCGGCCATGCCAGAGGCGCGGATTTGCATAATAGGCCAGAGCAACATGCCGCCGGAGACGAACATGGTAAAGAGAAGCATCCAGTTTTGTTGCAGGAAAGTCATGAGCAATCAGTTACGGCGGACTCGTGCGTTTGAGGGCGCACCGACCCACCGAAATTAGGGGCATAAAATCATATTTTACGCGGCCCACGCCGTTCGCACAGCGCCAAGCCGCCGCCCACTTTTTTCCCCTCATCTATGTCAATTACCCCTGTAGTGCTTCTCATCCTCGATGGCTTCGGCGCGCGCGCTGCCGCCGCCGACAATGCCATCTCCGAGGCGCATACGCCCCATTTAGACGCACTGTGGCGGACTTGCCCGCACACACTCATTGATGCCAGCGAGCAGTTTGTGGGCTTGCCAAAAGGCCAATTTGGCAACTCCGAGGTGGGGCATTTGAACATCGGCGCGGGGCGCAAGGTCTATATGGATTTAACACGGATTGATCGTGCAATTGAGACTGGGGAGTTCGAAGAGAATGCCGCACTAAAGTTGGCGGTAAGCGCAGCCGCACACGGAAAAACCCTCCACATCCTCGGCCTACTCTCTCCTGGCGGCGTACACAGCCACGAGCGACACATCCATGCGCTCATCCGCTTCGCCGCTAAATCCGGTGTGAAAAACATCGCCGTACATGCCTTCACCGACGGCCGAGATATGCCACCGAAAAGCGCGGGGGACTCGATTGCCGCACTCGAAAACGTATTGCATAGTTGCGGGGCAAACAACGCAAGTATCGCCTCCGTCTCCGGCCGCTTCTATGCGATGGACCGCGATAAACGTTGGGACCGCGTAGAAAAAGCCTTTAACGCTGTGGTTCACGCCAAGGCGCTGCACAACGCGCGGACTGCGATGGACGCGCTCAGCGCATCGTACGCGCGTGGTGAAAACGATGAATTCGTCGTGCCCACTACCATCAACGGCGGGTGCAAATTCAACGAAGGCGACGCGGTGGTGCTCATGAACTTCCGCGCCGACCGCGCGCGGGAGATTACCGAAGCCATTGCCTTCGAAACCTTCGCTGGGTTTGATCGGGGCATCGTGCCCAAGCTCAGCGCGTATGTGTGTTTAAGTTTTTATGGGCAAGCCTACGCCCATTTGCCTACGGGTTTTCGCAATGAGATCGTCGCCGATGGCTTTGGCGAAACGCTTAGCAAAGCGGGCTTGCGGCAACTGCGAATTGCCGAAACTGAAAAGTATGCGCACGTTACGTACTTTTTTTCCGGTGGCAACGAGCAGCCGTACGTAGGCGAAACCCGCACGCTCGTGCCTTCGCCGAAAGTAGAAACCTACGATTTAAAACCCGAAATGAGTGCGCCAGAAGTAAGCGACAAACTCGCCGCCGCGATCCGCAACCGCGAGCACGATGCGTACATTTGCAATTTCGCCAACGGTGATATGGTCGGGCACACCGGCAACTTATCCGCCGCGATCAAAGCGGTGGAAGCGCTGGACGCTGCGGTGGGCAAAGTCGTGGCGGCTGCACGCGACGCGGGCGCAGAGGTGATTATTACTGCAGACCACGGCAACTGCGAACAAATGTTCGACCCCATTTCCAGCCAGCCGCACACCCAACACACCACCAACAAGGTGCCCTGCCTTTACGTGGGCAGAAATGGCGTTACGTTGCGCGATGGCGTTACGTTGCGCGATGGCGGTGCGTTATCCGATATTGCGCCCACCCTTTTAGCCCTGATGGGTTTGCCGCAACCGAGAGCGATGACAGGCAAAAGTGTGATCTCGTTCAAACGTTAAAAACAGGCATTTTTCGGGGAGATAATCTTTAAAAAGTGCTGTTTTTACGCCGCAGGTGTTACACTTTATTTTTTGTAATACCTCGAGGGTTTTCTTATGGCGCATCTCCTGACAAGCAAGGGTCAAGTTATCGTTCCTAAGTCTGTCCGCGAGTTCATTGGCGTGCAGCCCGGGGACGCGGTGGAATGGGAAGTCATGGCCGATGGTCGTGCGGCACTCTCCCCCGCGAAAAAGAAAACTGCAGCGTTCGAAAGCGTACTCAAGGCCTACGTGGGCATCGCAAAGGGCATGGGCACAACCGACGAACTCATGCGCTTAACCCGTGGCGACGATTGGAATAAACCTTGACGCTTATCGATACCAATATCGTCTCCGATTTAATCTATCGGGACGAGCAGTGGTGGGAATGGTCGTTTAACGCTCTAGTAGCTGCTAAAGCCCGAGGTGGTGTGATTCTCAACGCAGTGGTTTACGCCGAACTGTGCGTGCGCCCAGAAATTGAACACGGGCTCGATGAAGTTTTAGCGCAATTATCAATTGAAGTTGCCTCAATCTCCAAACACGTCGGGCGCGCCGCAGCGGTCGCGTTTCGACAATACCGCGCACAGGGCGGGCCTAGGCTGAACGTGCTGCCTGACTTCTTCATCGGCGCACACGCCCTCGTTGAGGGGCACGCGCTCCTGACGCGCGATGCCTCACGGTACAAGATCTATTTCCCAACCGTTACTGTGCTGTCGCCGTAACGTGCACAGCTTAATATTTAAAAAATCTTGGTGATGAACACAATTCAAGACGTAATGCTGCAACTAGGGGCCAACGCTCGCGCCGCCGCGCGTCGCATCGCCGCCGCGACCACCGCGGAAAAAAACGCGGCACTGGAAGCCATTGCGAGCACGCTCCTCGCGAGCGAGGCGCAAATCCTCTCCGCGAACGCCGCCGACGTTGCAGCGGCCAAAGCAAACGGATTCTCTGCGGCGCTCCTAGATCGGCTCGCGCTCACGAGCAAATCCGTCGCAGCGATGGCCGAGGGCGTGCGCCAAGTGGCGAAGTTGCCGGACCCGGTTGGCGAAATGAGCGGCATGAACGAGCGGCCTTCGGGCATTCGCGTGGGCAAAATGCGCGTGCCCATTGGCGTAATTGGCATCATCTACGAATCCCGCCCAAACGTGACGGTGGACGCAGCGGTGCTCTGTTTAAAGTCCGGCAACGCGACGATCTTGCGCGGCGGCTCAGAGGCCGCTCAATCGAACGCGGCGATTGCGCAGTGCATCGCTGCGGGTTTGCGTGCCGCCGGTTTACCCGAAGCAGTGGTGCAAGTTGTACCCACAACGGATCGTGCCGCCGTGGGCCATCTCATCACGATGGCGCAGTATGTGGACGTGATTATTCCGCGTGGCGGCAAAGGTTTGGTCGAGCGGATTGCCGCGGAAGCCACCATTCCGGTCATCATGCACTTAGATGGCAATTGCCATATCTATGTAGATGCGAGCGCGGATGCAGACAAAGCCGTGCGCGTGCTTGACAACGCGAAAACACGGCGCTACGGCGTGTGTGGGGCGATGGAGTCGTTGCTCGTGCACACCGCCGCCGTGGATATTTTGCTGCAAATCGCCGAGATTTTCATTGCAAAAGGCGTAGAGATGCGCTGCTGCGCGCGCTCACTGGCAATGCTGAATGCTGCCATTCCAGCCGCGCAAGCATTAACCAAATTGGCAGACGAGGCGGATTGGTCTACCGAATATTTAGCGCCGATTGTGAGTATCAAAATGGTGGATTCGCTCGATGAGGCCATTGCACACATCGAGCGCTATGGCTCCCACCACACCGATTCCATCCTGACCGAAACGCTTTCCCGCGCGAATCGCTTCGTGCGCGAAGTGGATTCCGCCTCGGTAATGGTGAACGCGAGCACACAATTTGCCGACGGCTTTGAGTACGGCCTGGGCGCAGAAATCGGCATTTCCACCAACAAACTGCATGCCCGCGGCCCCGTCGGGCTCGAAGGCTTAACCACCCAAAAGTGGGTAGTGTTTGGGGAGGGGACTACGCGGGTTTAGCACGCTTTATAGGTAAAAAACCTGCGGCGTAAAAACGGTATTTTTTGGGAGATATCTCCTAGGAAATGCGCATTTTGCGCCGCAAGTTTTTTACAGGTGAGGCTCAATCGCCGTAGTGTCCACGGCACTGCGCGATCACCAACGCGCCCGCATCAATCTTGTACACGATGCGGTGTTCGCTATCGATCCGGCGCGACCAATATCCAGATAAATTGCCTTTTAGTGGCTCCGGTTTGCCGATGCCGATGAACGGCTCGCGTTGAATTTCTTTAATCAGCGCATTTAACCGTCGCAGCATGACTTTGTCGGTAAGTTGCCATTGCACGTAATCTTCCCACGCATGATCGTGGAAAAGCACTTTCATTCCTCAACAAGCTTTCGTGCGCGGACGTTTTTGTTGCCAGACTCAATATCTTCAACCGCCTGAATGAGCCGCTTGCTATTTCCTCCACGCAAAAGCGCTATTGTTTCTTGCCACGATTCGTATTCACGCAGCGAAATGAGAACCGCCGCCTCACCGCGTTGACGCGTGATAATCGTGGCATCGCAGTCATCAACGACTCGACTTAAGTGGTGCGCTAAATTGTTGCGGGCTTCTGAATAGGTGATTGCGTCCATTCTTGCATTGTACAAATATTTGCACAATGATGCAAGCCCGACCTACACCGACCGTACACACGCCAAAATCGCGCTGCCATACCGATCAATTTTCGCCTGACCAATTCCACTAATTCCATTGAGCTGCGATAGCGACTCGGGGCGGGTTTGGGCAATTTCGATGAGTACCCGATCATGCAGAATCACATAGGCGGGTAAGCGATGGGCACGGGCAGTTTCTAAACGCCAAGCCTTCAGCGTTTCGAGTAGCCGCGATTGAATCGGCGTAAGGTTGGCCGCTTCGGCTGCCGCCGCGCCGGCGCTTGTGCGCTTCGTTTTTGTTGCTTTCGGCGCAGCGGCTTCTTCACTGCGCTCGATGCGCAACGATACTGGCACTTCGCCGCGCAACACCGCCCGTGATGTTTCGGTAAGCGTGAGCGCGCCGAACGCTTGCACATCCACATGCACCCAGCCGTGGGTGATGAGTTGTCGCAGCACGTTGCGCCATGTGCGCTCGGGCGTGGTTTTGCCAATGCCGTACACAGGCAAGCTCGCGTGCCCACGGGTGCGAATATTTTCTGTAGCCGCGCCGCGCAACACTTCAATGATGTACGCCGCACCAAAGCGCTGCCCTGTGCGGTAAATAGCCGAGAGCGCCATGCGGCAGGCTTCGGTTGCATCCCACTGTTGTGGAGGCTCGAGGCAGTTATCGCAATTGCCGCATTGCATTGCAGCGTGGGTTTCACCGAAGTACGAAAGCAGACGTCCGCGCCGACACGCGCTCGTTTCGCATAAGCCTAAGAGCGTATCGAGCTTGGTGCGAGCGGCCCGCTTGAACTCTTCATTCGCATCGCCGTCTTCAATAAAACGGGCTTGCTGCACCACGTCGGCTAAGCCATAGAGCATCCAGGCGTGCGAGGCATCGCCATCGCGCCCAGCCCGGCCTGTTTCTTGGTAGTAGCTTTCGATGCTTTTGGGTAAATCTAAGTGGGCAACGAAACGCACGTCGGGTTTATCAATACCCATGCCAAACGCAATCGTCGCACACATTACGATGCCCTCTTCGCGCAGAAAGCGAGATTGATTTTCCCGCCGATCTTCTGCGCTCATCCCAGCGTGATAAGGCAGTGCAGAGAAACCGGCTTCGCGCAACCACTGCGCGGTCGCATCTACTTTTTTGCGGGAAAGGCAATACACAATGCCCGCATCACCTTCATGGTCAAGGAGAAATTTTTTGAGCTGCTTTTTCTCATCCACCCGCTCCAAAATCGTGTAGCGAATATTGGGGCGATCAAAACTGGAGACAAACTCGCGCGCACTGCCTAAATGCAGCCGTGCGCGCATCTCCGTGCGCGTGAGCGCGTCGGCAGTGGCCGTGAGCGCGATGCGCGGCACGTTGGGAAACCGTTCAGCGAGCACAG
>JANMDS010000479.1:0-7127 GCA_031376405.1 Betaproteobacteria bacterium | reverse complement strand
CTCGCCCACACCCATTCCCCGGGCATCGGGAATGCTGTACATGCGCTTGACTTCTGCGAAGCCTTCTTCAAAGCGCACCGCGCCGATACCGAGCACTTTGCGGGACTGGTTTTCGCGTGCCACAAAAAAACGAATCTGGGGCGCGAGCAGAGCGGAAACATCGAGCCGGTAATTACAAAAACCTTCGTACTCCACATCGAGCGTTTGGTCGAGCGCTTGGATGAGCGGATGAATATCCGGCTGATCGGGGGACTCGTTTGCGATGGAAAATGGCATACCGATTATTTTACTTTCCACTCGTTCGTTGCGTCGTTGAAGAGAGTGCCTACTTGAGCGCGAAGCCATGCATTGCGGGTATCGTGGTGAAAAAGGCGGTGCCAATGCGCGCGTAAATCAATCTTCGGAAAACCGATATCGAGACGCATCATTTTGAGCCGTGGATCAATACGCGCGCAGTAATCGGCAAGCGCGTGGGGCACGGTGACGACTAAATCGGTTGTCGCCACGATCGGGGCGACGCTCATAAAGTGGGGCGAGGTGAGGGCTACGTTACGCGTGATTTTTTTACGCGCGAGAAACGCATCGACCACTTCTTGGCTGCGGCTTTCCACGCGCACTGCCGCGTGTTCGAGTGCGCAGAATTGGGCAACAGTAAGCGTATCGCCTGCACACGGATGGTCGCGCCGCAAGAGGCAGGCGTAGGTGTGGGTGAACAGGCGCTGCTCTACAGTGGCCTTGCTTTTGAGCTCGGGGAAATAACCCAGCGCGATGTCAATATCGCCCGATTCGAGCGCGGGAATAATTTGCGGCATCGGCAGCGACACACTGTGCACCGGCGCGAGGGGCGCGAGCGCGCGCAAGCGTTGCATGAGGCGCGGGAGGAACACGAGCTCGCCCGCATCGGAAAGCGCGATACGAAAGGGCATGGTCGTGCGGCTCGGGTCAAAAGACCCGCCTTGATGCCGTTGGGCTTCGAGCGCGGCCAGTGCAGGGCGGGCGGTGGCAACGAGCGCGAGCCCGCGCGGCGTGGGCGACATGCCTCGGGCGTTGCGCACGAAAAGCGGATCGTCGAACGCGCGCCGCAGCTTGGCGAGCGCCGCGCTCACGGCAGGCTGGCTCAAGCCCAGCGTGTTCGCAGCTTGGCTCACGCTGCCTTCTTCGGCCAATGCGAGCAATACGGGTAGTTGGGCTAAATAGTCCACGCTGATTTAGTTACTAAGGTATCCAAAAAACAAATAGTTTGTATAGATAATATAGTCTTGTTTGAAATACCTGCGGCGCAAATAATGCCATTTATCGAACTTATCTCCTAAAAAAATGGCTTCTGCAGAATTCCTTCGCAATGTGTGGCAAGTCGCGGCGTTTAGCCGTGAGATTGTGCCGGGCACCCCGTTCGCCCGTACGCTTTGCAATTTGCCGCTGGTGATGTACCGCACGCGCGTGGGTAAATTGGTTGCGATGGACGACCGCTGCGCCCACCGCAATGCGCCACTTTCGCTGGGGAAAGTAGTGGGCGATACGCTTCAGTGCGGCTACCACGGCGCGTGTTTTGATGCAGCGGGCAAATGTGTAAGCGTGCCGGGGCAGGCGGTGATTTCGATGCACGCGCGCGTGCTGAGCTACCCGATTGTGGAGCGGCACAAGTTGGCGTGGATTTGGCTAGGCGATGCGGCCAAGGCCGATCCAAGCTTAATTCCCAACATTTCGTGGATGGACAGCCCCGATTGGGTGTGCAGCGAGGGCTACACCAATGTAGCCGCACATTACCAATTGCTCATCGATAACTTGCTCGATTTATCCCACGAAACCTACGTGCACGGCAAAACGATTGGACACGATGCTGTGGCCGAATCGCCTGCGAGCGTGGAAGAAACCGCAGGGCAGGTGATCGTGAACAAAGACATGCCCGATTGCACGCCGCCGCCGTTTTACCAACACGCCGGACGCTTTGCGCCAACAGATCGCGTGAACCGTTGGCAACGCACCACGTTCACCCCGCCCGCCATTTGCGTGATTGATGTGGGCGTGACGCCGCTGCCGCCGGTGCGCGAAGGCGCTGTGCGGGTTGGCGGGCAGGTGATCAACCTCATCACCCCCGAAACCGACACCACGAGCCACTATTTTTGGGCGTTCGCCCGAGATTTCCGCTTGGACGAGCCCGCGCTTACCGAATATTTACGCGCCGCCGTAGAGGCCACCTTCGCCGAAGATGAGGTGATGCTCGAAGCCCAGCAAAAGCGGGTGAACCACCCCACCGCGCCCTCATTCGATGTGGCGTTTAAATCCGACATCGGCCCGACGCGGGCGCGGAAAATGGTAACGCGAATGTTGGCGGTGGAAAGCGAGGCGCTTGCGATGCGCGCGGCGGGCTGAGCATTTAAAGGCTTAAAAAAGCCACTTTTACGGGAGATAAACCCGAAAAGTGGCCGGTTTTACGCCGCAGGTATTCCGATAAAACTACTTCGCAAACAATGATTCCATATTCTCAAACGCTTTAAATTCAATAGCATTCCCCGAGGGATCTAAGAAAAACATGGTGGCCTGCTCGCCGGGTTCGCCTTTGAAGCGGACGTGCGGCTCGATTACGAATTCCGTATTTGTAGCTTTTAGACGATCGGCTAACGTGTTCCACTGTGCCATTGAGAGCACCACGCCGAAATGACGGATTGGCACATTATCCCCATCAACCTCGCTGGTTTTAGCCATCGAACATTCTTCAGGCGAAAGGTGTGCCACGATTTGGTGGCCATAAAAATCGAAATCCACCCAATTGGGGCTGGAGCGGCCTTCTTTGCAGCCGAGCTTATCCAAATAAAAGGCGCGCGCGGCCGTTAAGTCGTGAGTGGGGAAGGCTAGATGAAAGGGTTGGATAGACATGGCGTTTGTGAGCGGGAAGTTATCGCGCAAGTTTAAGCGGAAAGCGATGCGTTCGGGCTAGGTGTTTGCGAGCCATGTTTCACGTGAAACATGGCTCGCATGGGTTGGCGAAGTGTTCCACGTGAAACATTTGTGTGATGCTCATATAAATCAGGCAGTTATCCTCGCAAGCCGATAAACTGGGGCAATGATTTATCCCAAACATTTCGACGTCATCGTAGTCGGCGGCGGCCACGCTGGCACGGAGGCTGCGCTGGCCTCGGCCCGCATGGGCGCGGCTACGCTTTTGCTCACCCACAATATCGAAACGCTGGGCGCGATGAGCTGCAACCCTTCTATTGGCGGTATCGGCAAGGGGCATTTGGTGCGGGAAGTGGATGCGCTGGGCGGGGCGATGGCGATTGCGACGGACGAAGGCGGCATCCAATTTCGCACGCTGAATGGCTCGAAAGGCCCGGCCGTGCGGGCAACGCGGGCGCAGGCGGATCGCGTTCTCTATAAAGCCGCGATTCGCAGGCGATTGGAAAATCAGCCGAACCTTACGCTTTTTCAAGGCGCGGTGGACGATTTGATTTTGGATGGCGACCGCGTGGCGGGCGCAGTCACCCAGATTGGCATCCGTTTTCAGGCGAAATCGGTGGTGTTAACGGCTGGTACGTTCCTCTCCGGCCTCATCCACGTCGGCCTGCAAAACTACACCGCGGGCAGAGCGGGCGATCCAGCGGCAACGTCCCTCGGCGCGCGGCTGCGCGAGTTGAAGCTCCCGCAAGGCCGCCTCAAAACCGGCACGCCCCCGCGCCTGGATGGCAAAACGATTAACTGGAGCGTGCTCGCCGAGCAGCCGGGGGACACGCCAGAGCCGGTGTTCAGCTTCATGGGCAATCGCGCGATGCACCCGAAGCAATTGCCCTGCTGGATCACCCACACCAACGCGCAAACGCACGACATCATCCGTGCCGGACTGGATCGCTCGCCGATGTATACCGGCGTGATCGAAGGCGTGGGCCCGCGCTATTGCCCGAGCATTGAAGACAAGATCCACCGCTTCGCTGATAAATCCAGCCACCAGATTTTCCTCGAACCGGAAGGCTTAACCACGCACGAGATTTACCCCAACGGCGTGTCCACCAGCTTGCCGTTTGATGTGCAGCTCGCGCTCGTGCGTTCCATGAAAGGCTTGGAAAACGCCCACATCCTGCGCCCTGGCTACGCGATCGAATATGACTATTTCGACCCCCGCGCGCTGAAAGAAACGCTCGAGACCAAGCAAATCCACGGCCTCTTTTTTGCCGGACAAATCAACGGCACCACCGGTTACGAAGAAGCCGCCGCCCAAGGCTTGCTGGCCGGAGCGAACGCCGCGTTGCAAATCCAAGGCGAACCCGGCTGGTGTCCCGCGCGGGACGAAGCCTACTTAGGCGTGTTGGTAGACGACCTCATCACCCAAGGCGTCACCGAGCCCTACCGCATGTTCACCAGCCGCGCCGAATATAGATTGCAGCTGCGGGAAGACAACGCCGACTTGCGCTTAACCGAACACGGACGGCGCTTGAGGCTGGTAGACGACGCCCGCTGGGAAGCCTTCAACCGTAAGCGAGACGGCATCTCCCGAGAAAGTGAGCGCCTGCGCACCACATGGGTCAACCCCAAAATGTTCGACGCCGACACCGCCACCCGGCTCTTCGGTGCACCGCTCGAGCGGGAATATTGCTTAGCGGATTTGCTGCGCAGGCCATCGGTTTCGTATGCCCAATTGGACGAAGCGGCGAAACGGCTCCCTCCCCCAGCGGGGGAGGGTTGGGGAGGGGGCTCGACCGCGGAACAGGAGGCGTCAGCCATCCAACCACCCCCATCCCAACCTTCCCCCGCTGGGGGAAGGAGCGAAATCGCTGCAATCCGCGAGATCCGTAGGGTGTGCATCCCGTGCCCACCGCAAGAAATTAACGAAAACGGCGATGGTGGGCAGAAGGCTGCCCACCCTACGCAAGCATTTTCCCCTCCCCCAGCAGGGGAGGGCCAGGGTGGGGGAGCCAATGAACCCCCAATACCTGCGGCGCAAAATGAGCCCATTTTGGACTTTATCTCCCCAAAAACAGACCTGGAAATCGCTATTCGCGAACAAGTCGAAATCGAAACCAAATACGCCGGGTACATCAACCGCCAGCGCGATGAAGTCGCCCGCCAGCTCGCCAACGAACACATGCCCATGCCAGAAGATTTAGATTACAAAGACGTGCGCGGCCTCTCCACCGAGGTTACCCAAAAACTAAACGCCCAACGCCCCCGCACGCTAGGCCAAGCCGGGCGCATCTCCGGAATCACGCCCGCAGCGATGTCGTTGCTGTTGGTGCATTTGAAGCGTCGGCAGTATGCGGGGTTGGTGTAAATAAATACGTATAATACGTATCATTACGTATTCACAATCATCGCCATGCAAACCATCAGCGCAACCGAATTGGCACGCAACACACGGCAAATCCTAGATCGGGTCGCTGCCCAGGGTGCAACACTCGCCGTCGAGCGCAATAGTGCGACGATAGCCCACATCACTCCCGCGCAGAAAACGATGAACGCCCTCGACGCGCTGGCCGAACTCTCGCTTCCTCCACTCACGCCAAAGCAAGGCGCAGCGTGGCTTCGTGAGAGCAAAGAAGGGTTTGAAAATAGCGTGCGCGATCCGTGGGCGTAATCGATGGGTGTAATTTTCGATAGCTGCATCTGGATCGCGCTCGCGTCTAAACAAATAACCCGCGCAGCCCTCATCGAAGCCGCCGGAGACGCACCGATTTTTACCTCCGTGATTTCTTTGGGCGAACTTGGCTTCGGGGTGCATTCCTGCGCAGACCCCGCCGAGCGGATGGTGCGCGCGGCCTACCTACGCCAGATCGAAAGCCGCCCGACGCTGGGCATCACCGCCAACACCGCCGCCGCGTTCGCGGAATTAGCCGCAAGCGTAAAGCACGCCGGTCGCTCCCCGCGCCCGCGCTACAACGATCTGTGGATCGCCGCGCAAGCCATCGAACATAACTACGTTTTGCTCACGAGCAACAAGGATGATTTTTTGGATTTGCCTGGGTTGCAGATTAGGCGGATCGTCTCGCGGGGCTAGGGTGTACCGACCCGTGATGACATCCGCGAATTTCGCGTAATTTATCTTATGTAAACTAGGCTATGCACACCAACATTAGTCCTTGGCTCCCGCTAGTTCTTACATCTTGGCTTGATGCCTGTGGCGATTTCATGTACGTGGGCGTAACGCGATTACGCCTTACGCGTTACTCGCGATTCAAATTTGAGACCGCCTCAGACACCCGTGCAAAAAATGTAGTCGCATCGAGCTGCGAAAGCCCTTCATTAATTAGTAGTTTCGAATACTTGTTTACTACAGATTCACAGGCCCCGCGATCATACACATTCCTTGAGGAAAGCACAGCGAGCTCTGCAGTTCGCAAAAGATAGGATGAACATGTGTACCAATTGAATAAACCCTCATCGCTTAGTAAACAATCCGAATAGCGCGACAACGAATTTACCCCGGAAATTTGCGGTTGCCAGATTGTTTCAAAAATTTCTTCTATTTCTACACGAAGAGTCGCTGCGTTGAGCAACTCGTTTTCTCGACCGGTGTTACGACCCACGCGATATAGCGTTGCAACAGGCCAGCGCCAGGATTGAACGTACTCTTGAAATGTTTTTTTATCGACACGAATGCTTGCTGGTATTGCTTGTAACAGCCTCCTCATCTCAAGCCATTCAATGCCAATCTCAAGCCTGTACTGTCGATTATTGTTTTTGCGTTCAAACATCGCCCAACTTCGAAACCCTCCAGTGGTCGTAGGGCCGCGAAAGTATTGAAACAGTGGTCCAATATTAATGGATGGATCATGTTCAAACCCAAATACACCGACACTCTTATGTATTGTGTTAAAGCTCATTACTTCCTCAGCGGCGGTCCAGGGATTGCAAAAATAAGGGGTCACAAAAATAAGGGGTCAGGTCTTGCATTATAGCATTTTGCTCTCACACAAGCGCCCTGCTCACCGTTGAATAATGCACACCGAACGCATCCGCAACTTGCTGCAGACCCCGTAGGGCGCAATAAGCGAAGCGCATTGCGCCGAACGAAGGTAAGCGCATCAATCATAATAGCCCAGTGTGTCTGCATCACCACCTCCCCCAAAATAAGGGGTCAGGTCTTGCATTATAGCATTTTGCTCTCACACAAGCGCCCTGCTCACCGTTGAATAATG
>JANMDS010000460.1:0-6722 GCA_031376405.1 Betaproteobacteria bacterium | reverse complement strand
CACATCCAGCGGCAGGGTGCCTAATCCAACGGCACAAGAGAATAACTATCTATAGGTCAAATAGATAAGAAGAGCTGAGACGGTATTCTATCGAAAAATCCAACGGCAATCCAGCGGCACGGGCATTACCGACGCGGCGAGCTATAGCTACGACTCAGCAGGTAACCTGCTCACCAAAGGCGCACTCAATCTCACCTACGGCGCAGGTAACCGACTTTGTGCCATCGGCGCTACCACTTGCGGCGGCGTAGGCAACACTGGCAGCATCCTTCACGATGGCAACGGCAACCTCACTCAATACACCCGCTTTGCCCCCACGATCAACGTGAGCGGCACCAACATTGCCATTCTCGGCGGCGATAGCGCCACCATCAATTTAAATGGCTACACCGCGTTCAATCTACCCACCAGCGTAGAAAAACGAGCCAGTCCTGGCGGTGCCGTTACCGCCAGCGCTGAATTCCACTACGATGCTCTCATTTACCAAACCCACCAGCGCATCCGCCAGATTAAGCGCGCCGGTGCAGTGGGCTCGGGGGCGTTTGTCGATGATATTGTCTACGTCAGCCCCGGTGGGTTTGAAGTACACCTCGATGTCAACGGTAAGGTCATCAAAAGCATCGCCACCATCAGCGGCCCGCTCGGCGCGGCGGCTACCGTTTCCACCCAGTATGATCCGGCCACAGGCGTTGCCCTCGCGGGACAACTCAACGCTACCGCGCTCTCAAGCACCACCGCCGTCACCGGTTGCTGGAAGCTACGCCACTTACACCAATTGCACCGACAATAGGTTTGGCGCGCAATTTGAAGCGCTAGACTTGCGCAGGTGCAGCTTTTTCGCGCATGAGCCCGACGTACTTAAGTTGCAACGAGGCTTTGCTTTCGATGTGTTCGGGATGAACAGGAATGCAATCGACGGGGCACACTTCGCGGCATTGCGGGGTGTCGAAGTGGCCGACGCATTCGGTGCATTTCTCAGGGTAGATTTCGTAAATTTCTACGCCTTGGTAGATCGCGTCGTTGGGGCACTCGGGCTCGCAAACGTCGCAATTGATGCATTCATCGGTGATGGTGAGTGCCATGCGACTAGCCGATTCTTTTTTTCTTTAGTGCTTCCCACACAAGCGCGGAGACGAACGCGCTGGCATCGCCACCGTGTAGGCTCACTTCTCGCACATGGGTGGACGAAACAAACGCTTGCTTAGGCTCGGGGGCTAAAAAAATGACTTCGAGGCTAGGGTCGAGCGTGCGATTGACGCCCACCATTTGCATCTCGTATTCGAAATCGGCCACCGTGCGTAACCCGCGGACAATTACGCTGGCGCCTTGCTCGCGGGCGAAGTGAACGAGGAGCGATCCGAAGCCTACGATTTCTACATTGCCAACGTCGTGCAACGCTTCGCGGGCCATCGCCACGCGCTCGTCGATCGT
Organism: Betaproteobacteria bacterium; assembly: GCA_031376405.1. Lineage (GTDB taxonomy): Bacteria > Pseudomonadota > Gammaproteobacteria > Burkholderiales > Casimicrobiaceae > JANMDS01. The sequence goes on along the minus strand of JANMDS010000460.1, from coordinate 5,291 downwards.
AAAGAGCGTGCCTTTGCGCGGGCTGTTGGCGACAGCGACCACGAGCGTGCCGAAGAGCCGCGCGGCGCGGCGCACTAAATCTTCGTGACCCAGCGTGATCGGATCAAACGTGCCGGGAAAGAGCGCTTTAGATTTCATAAGCTAAGTTTCATGGTGGAACAGATGATAGTGCACCCCGCCCGCGCGTGCATGTTTGTGCTGCACGAGGGGGCCAAATGTGGTGAATTCCTGCGGTGCTTCTAGGTAAAGCGCTCCGTGGGGCTTTAAAACCTGCGGCGCAATTTCGGCCAACTTTTGATAATATCTCCCAGAAAATGGCGGATCGCAGAGCACTACATCGAATTGTGCGCCGCATGAAGCTAGGTAGTGCAGTGCATCGGTGCGCAGCGCGGACACAATGCCTGCGCCGCCCAAACGAGCAGCGTGTTCGGCGATCGATTTCACTGCGAGCGCTTGGTTATCGAGCGCTACCACGCGCGCGGCTCCACGAGAAGCGCACTCCAGCGCGAACGCGCCCGTGCCCGCGAAGCAATCGAGCACCTGCGCGCCGGCTAAATCTTGCCCTAGCCAATTCATCACCGTTTCGCGCACGCGATCCGGCGTGGGGCGTAAGCCTTCGAGTGTAGGGAAGGTAATCACGCTTTTCCTCCAATTGCCGCCGATAATGCGTACGCGGTTGGGGGCGCCAGAGTTTTGTTGAGCCATCAGCGTATTGTGCATTCAATGGGTTGATCGGGTGGAGCGCTTTATGCTTTTCGCGTTGCAGTTGCGTGCCCAAAGCGCACAATCGTTTACGTGATATCTAGGTAATTCCGTTCCCTACAACTACGCAAATCAATAAAAGGAGAGCATGATGGCAGAAGGTTTTCTAACAAGTTGGAAAGAAGTGCCCGCGGCGCAAAATCGGGTCATCGCACCTGATGAGCGATTACCGTGGGGGCAAACTGCCGCGCTCGGCGTGCAGCATGTGGTGGCGATGTTCGGCGCAACGGTGCTCGCGCCAATCTTGATGGGCTTTGATGCCAACGTCGCCATTTTGATGTCGGGCATTGGCACACTCATTTTCTTTCTCTGCACCGGTGGGCGGGTGCCTTCGTACCTTGGCTCGTCGTTTGCGTTTATTGGCGTGGTGATCGCGGCGACGGCCTACGCGGGCAAGGGCGCGAATGCAAATTTAGGTGTGGCATTGGGCGGCATCATTGCGTGCGGTGCGCTCTATGCTTTGATCGGGCTCATCGTACACATCATGGGCACGGGCTGGATCGAGCGCTTAATGCCGCCGGTGGTAACGGGCGCAGTGGTGGCTGTTATCGGGCTCAATCTCGCGAGCATTCCCATCAAAAACATGGCCCCCACTTCCTTCGATGCCTGGATGCAGGCGCTCACGTTTGTGTGTGTGGGGCTGGTGGCGGTGTACGCGCGCGGGATGACGCAACGCTTGCTGATTTTGGTAGGGCTCATTCTCGCTACGATCATTTATGCCATCTTGACCAACGGCATGGGTCTGGGCACGCCGGTAGATTTCAGCAAGATTTCCAACGCGGCGTGGTTTGGGATGCCCAATTTTTCCGCGCCTGTGTTTAGCGCGAACGCAGTGCTCTTAATCGCCCCCGTTGCTATTATTTTGGTTGCTGAAAACTTAGGCCACATCAAAGCCATCACCGCGATGACGGGGCGTAACCTCGACCAATACATGGGCCGCGCATTTATTGGCGATGGCCTCGCCACGATGGTCTCCGGTGGCATGGGCGGCACGGGCGTGACTACCTACGCTGAGAATATTGGCGTGATGGCGGCTACCAAAATTTACTCCACTATTGTGTTCGTAATCGCCGCGCTGTTCGCAATCTTGCTCGGCTTCTCGCCAAAATTTGGTGCACTCATTCAAACCGTACCGTTAGCGGTTATGGGCGGCATTTCGATTGTGGTATTCGGCCTCATCGCGGCAGCAGGCGCCAAAATTTGGGTGGACAACAAAGTAGATTTCTCCGAGCCCATCAACCTCATCGTAGCGGCTGTTACGCTCGTGCTCGGCACGGGCGACTTCACGCTCAAGTTCGGTGGCTTCACCCTCGGCGGTATCGGCACCGCTACCTTCGGCGCGATATTGCTGTACGCGCTGTTGCGGGGCGGAAAATCTCGGTAGCGTAGCGCTAAGCCTTGCGGCGGTGTCGGCTGCCGCAGGTATGATGTGGTTTTAAGTAACGAAAGCTGCTCAATGCCCCACTACAAACTCATCGGCCTGCCCGCCTCCCGCGCGGCGCGCAATCTTTGGATGTTGGAAGAATTAGCCGTGCCTTACGAAAACGATCCGATTCATTACAACGATCCTGCGCTTAAAGCGCCGCCTTATATCGATTGGAATCCGAACGGCTCGATTCCTTATTTGTTGATTGACGGCAAGCCGATGTTTGAATCGCTGGCGATCAATTTGTATTTGGCGGGCAAACACGCAAGCCTGCTTGCCGGGGCAAACGCGGAAGAGGGCGGGCTTTGCGCGCAGTGGACACTCTGGGCCGCTATCGCGCTGGAGCCATTGGTGGGGCAGTGGGCGTATCACACGATGTTTTTACCCGAGCCTGAGCGCAAACCCGAGTTGGCTGCCGAAGCCATTGAGAAGTTACACAAGCCGTTGAAGGTGCTCGAAGGCGTGCTCTCGAAATCGCCGTATTTGTTGGGAAGTGAATTTACTGTGGCCGATTTAAACACCGCGGCCGTGGCCTGGCGCGTGCTTTCCATGCCGCTCGCGGCGCACTACCCTGCCACCGCCGCGTGGATTACAAAATGCTGGGCGCGGCCAGCGGCGGTGAAAGTGCGCCGGATGCGTGGGGATACGTTTTAAACGTGCTAATGCGCTTCGCGTCGATCGGACTATTTCTGATAACGCGCTACGATTTCTAGGGCTAGTTTTTCCAAGCGCGTTCGTAACGCGAGTGGCGCGAGAACCTCAACGTCCGCGCCGAGCGCAAGCAGAGCGTACGCGGCGCGCTCGTTCGATTCGATGGGGATTTCCACGCACACCCAGCCCGTCTGTTCGGGGTCGGGTTTAGCACTTTCTCGTGCCGCGTTGGCGATGGCGGAATCCATTTCATTGAGCCGCCTCTGCGCGTTTGGCAACACGCGCAAGCGTGCCCGTGCGCCAGCATAGATCTTTGTTTCAAATGCTTCAACGGACGCGCGCCAGTAGTCGTCCAGTCGAAAGCGTTTGGGCGCGCAAAATGTTTCGGCGCATAGTTCAACACGTCTAAGATTGGCAAGCTTATAGGTGCCAGGTGCAGCATCGTCCGCGCGCGTGGCAACGACGTACCACACACCGGCTTTCAGTACGAGCCCAAGCGGGTGGAGCACCCGCGTTGACGTACGGGCCCAGCTTTCGTATTCCACGCGAAGTGCGGTTTGGCTCCATACGGCGGCGGCCACGGTTGCGAGGGAAGTAGGTGCCGGTTCGTTGCGATACCACGGCGCAGGATCAACATGCACACGTGTGCCTACGCGCTCGGCGCGCACGCGCGTGGCTGCGGGCAAGCTGGCGAGTACTTTTGTGCGCGCGGATTGCGCTGAAGTGTCCATGCCTAAATCCGCTGCGGCGACGGATTGGCCCGATAGCCCGATCGCCTGCGCCTCATCGTGGGTGAAGCCGGTGAGCTGCGTGCTCCATCCTTCGCGCAAGTGAAATCCGCCTTCGCGCCCGCGCGAGGTCCAGATCGGCACGCCAGCCTCGCATAAATGATCGATGTCGCGCAAGATAGTGCGGCTGGACACGCCCATTGAACGCGCTAAATCCGGCGCACTGCGCACCCCGCCTGATTGCAACATCAGCAGTATGGCAAGTAAGCGGCTGGCACGCATGATAGACAAAATTGTAGTGGCAATTTACTAATCATGACATTAGATGTCATGATAAAACCGTTATCGTCCTGGTTGTGTATTTGATAAGGGCGGGCAAATGAAACAGATCTTGGCGTGTTTATTCATTCTGATGGGAGGATGTATGTCGAATGCTGCACTGGGGCAGACAAACCCTTCGTTGCTACCGAGCGATGCGGAGGGCTTTGCGTTTTTGGAAGGCGCGTGGAACGTTTCCCACCGCAAGTTGAAAGAACCGTTGACTGGGCGGGTGGAGTGGAGCGAATTTACTGGCACGGCCGCGTTTGTAACCCTACTCGATGGATTGATGAGCGTGGAGGATTTGCGTAGCGACAAGGGTGTGCCATTTGGAGGCGCGGTGCGATTGTTTGACCGCGCGAAGCGTACCTGGTCTGATCAATGGGTCCCGTATTCCACAGGCGTGTTGCAAGGCGCGCAGCACGGCAGTTTTAAAGACGGTGTGGGTACTTTTTTGGCGGAAGACGAGTGGAACGGCAAGAAGATTCGCGTGCGTGGGCAGTGGCGGCGGGTGAGCAAAAGCGAGGTGACCTGGGAGCAAGCGGCTTCAACCGATGAAGGCAAAACATGGGAAGTGAACTGGTGGATGCGGTTTGAGCGGGTGGCTGCGCAGAAATAAACGGTCGTAGGCGTTCGTTTTGCTGGCGTTGATCCTGCTACAAATAATCGGGCCGATCCGACAACCACTCAGCGAACTGTTCGCGCAATGCATCGGGTTGGAGCGTGTGGGTGAAAAGATCGAAGCCGCCATCGTAGGGGCACATCATATTGCGGCTGGCAGGGGCGACGAAGCTTAGCATGGTGATGTCTTCATCGGCTACGTGCCGAATCAACGTATCGAAGCGGTCTAGCGGCCACACGCACGCAAGCGCGCGGGTGTAGCACACCGCATCGCCGCCTTCGAGATGAAACTTCGCGCGAGAGGCGCTCAACAATTCGTTGAGTTGCGGCGGGACTACAACGGGCGGCGCGTCGTCGAAGGTGTAGGTGGAGTGAAAGGCGTACACCGTTTCGCCCGGCACAAAAAGCGTTTGAGCGAGGGTTCGGGCACGCCGGTTAAGCTCGGCGTATTCGGTTTCCGTTTCGGGATAGCGCTTGGAGTGCGGCAGACTATGAAAACGGGTCCATTGCGCGGGCCAATGATCGCGCAGCTCGTAGCCAATCGGCGGGAGGATGCCGTGCTTGCCCCGCCACCAGGTGATGGCTTCGTTCATCATTGCAGTTGCGCTTCCATGCAGTAGCTGGTGTCGGCCGTGGCTCTATATTCGCCGAAAGCGGGGATGTGCCGGAAGCCGTGCTTTTTATAAAGCCTGACCGCTGCGAATAATTTTTCGCCGGTCTCGAGTCGCGCAGTAGTTTCGCCTTCGGCGCGTATCGTCGCTAAAATTTTCAGCAAAATAGCCTCG
>JANMDS010000456.1:0-4105 GCA_031376405.1 Betaproteobacteria bacterium | reverse complement strand
ACACTGGATTATTTTTCGTGCGCCTTTGCAGCACTTGAATCGCGCGGCGAATTTCATCATCGCGCCCGATTACGGGGTCGAGCTTGCCCGCGCGCGCACGTTCGGTTAAATCTACGCAATATTTTTTGAGCGATTCCCGCTGCGATTCGGCCTCTTGCGAGCCCACGCCTTGCCCGCCGCGCACGGCCTCTACCGCTGCATCCAAGGCTTTACGGCTCGCGCCGGCATCTTTAAAAAGCCTTCCGGTTTCGCTTTTGTCATCGGCAAGCGCGAGCAGGAACATCTCACTCGCAATGAATTGGTCGCCCCTGCGCGTGGCTTCTTTGTCGGCCAGATTCAGCACATTATTTAAATCCCGCGACACATTCATTTCACCGCCGCTACCTACTATTTTCGGCAAGCGCTCTGCGGATTGCTGCACGGCAGTGGAGAGTTTGCCAACATTCACGCCCGCGCGCTGCAAAAGCGAGCGTGCCCCGCCGTCGTCTTGATCGAGCATCGCGATGAGCAGGTGCTGCGGCTCAATCTGACCGTGATCTAAACCGAGCGCGGTGCTTTGGGCATCGGCTAAGGCTTGTTGAAATTTGGTGGTGAGTTTGTCAAAACGCATGGTGAAGCTTTCAGTGAACTGCTTACTACCTATGTCGTACCGTCCGAACAAAATTCAAGCGCGGCACCATCGTGCATGCGCTCAGCGTAAGGCAATCACCCCTACTTAACAGTGGCGCAATGTGTCGAAATTTCTTACATAAAAATAGATGTTGTTCAAGTAAGCCATTGATACATAGTGGTTATTCGTATCGGAACGAAACTTGCTTGGTCAATTCATCGATTCGCTTACAGCGCAAGCGAACATAACGACAGGAGATACTCAATGAGTTTCAGTTCAGTTTGCCGCACCGGTATTACCGCCCTAACAATTGTGCTCGCGCTCAGCGCAACAAACGCCTCGGCTACTCGGGTATCCCACGTAGAGAGCAACACCGTGGCCAATGGCGCGGGCAGCTATACCTACAACTTCACTTTGTTCAACGATAGCCACCTTTTCAACGGTGAAGGTTGTGGCGGCAACACAGTAACGGTTGGCGTAGTAAGCGATCCCTCCGACTGTCTGTTACACCGGATTACCGATTGGTCGTTGCCTTACTTTGCGGATTCGACGATTACCAACGTGCGATCGCCCATCACAAATTTCGCGGGGCAAATCGTAGCGAGTTGGGATTATGGAATCGAAACCATCGGCGTGGCCAATGCTACAACCGGCTACAACGGCGAAGCCCCCACATGGCTTGACCCTGCCGATCCGTTTTATTTCGGCCCGAGCAGCCCGTTTTCTTCGGTAACGCAAATTTTGCGTTGGTACACCATTGATGTCTGCGGTGACGGCTGCTTCCGGTTGCTCAACCCGGGCCAATCCCTCGCCGGATTTTCTTTTGTTTCCACCTATGCGGCAGCGGCGGCTCCTTACGATGCAGGCTGGCGTGATGAGCGCCTTCGCTCGGGCGACCCTGATTTCCCTGTTGGTGCCATTCCGAATTCCCCCTCAGTAAATGCGCCCAACAACAAAGTGCCGTTGCCCGCACCGTTGGCGCTTCTCTGCCTCGGCCTTGCACTGGTCATCCGTCGCGTCCGGCAAAACTAACCTGCGCTTCGCTCACGCAATGCGCAAAAACAGGAGCCTTGGCTCCTGTTTTTTTATGCAGAGAATTTGCTGTACCCACTACCCTCTAAAATCTTTTTTATGAACAAACCACCAAACTTTCTACAAGCCGTAGTAGCCGTGATGTGGGCGTTTTTTGGTATTAGAAAAGACAGGGCTTCGCTCACCGACCAGGGCATAAAGCCCGCGCACATTGTTTTCGCGGGGCTGTTGCTCGGTGCAGCGTTTGTGGGCACGCTTATTACGGTGGTGCGCTTCGTAATCCGCGCGTCTACCGTCTAAAAAGCCTTAATACCTGCGGCGCAAAAACACCAATTTCTGGCAGATATCTCCCAGAAAAAGCGTGTTTTTGAGACGTTGAAAAATCCACTTATAAACAAAAAATCACGCAAACGACTTGACATCATTTTTATATTTCTATAATATTCGAATTATGGAAATTTTTAACGCCGTTAGCCAGCTCACTGCCCTCGCCCACGAAACCCGCCTCGCCGTGTTTCGCTCACTGGTGCAAGCGGGGCCCGAGGGCTTACCTGCAGGTGAAATCGCCGCGTTGCACGGTTTGCCTTCGCCAACGCTTACCTTTCACTTAAATATTTTGAGCAACGCCAAGATGGTGAGCGCCACGCGCGACGGCCGGGTGATCCGCTATGCGCCGCGCTTCGATGAAATGAATTCGCTTTTAGATTTTTTAACGGAAAACTGTTGCGCCGGCGGCTCCTGCGCGCCTGTAGTAAAACCCAAAAGGGGAGTTGCAAAATGAAACGCTTTCACGTGCATGTTTCAGTCTCTAATATTGACCAAAGTGTGCAGTTCTACAGCACACTATTTGGACAAAAGCCCTCCGTACTCCAAAGCGATTACGCGAAATGGATGTTGGACGACCCGCGTATCAACTTCGCCATTAGCCACCGTGCGAAAGCAACGGGCGTTGAACACTTAGGCTTGCAAGCCGATACGCCCGAAGAGCTCAATGCGCTTACCAGCCGGTTACGGGACGCAAATCTTGCCGTGATGGACGAAACCGCGACGACCTGTTGCTACGCGCAATCGGATAAAGGTTGGGTACATGACCCGGACAACGTGGCGTGGGAGAGCTTTTACACATTCGGCAGCGCAACAACTTACAGCGCACCCGATGCGCCCCCTACCGAAACAGCGAGTGCTTGCTGCACCCCGACCGCGCCGGTAGCGGTGGCCTTGGGCATGCCGAGCGTGAAGAAAAAAGCGGAAGGCAATGCCTGCTGTGCGTAACGTGCTGATACTTTGTACGGGCAACTCCGCGCGCAGCATACTCGCTGAGGCGCTCATCAACAACCTAGGCGCGGGCCGCTGGCGCGCCTACAGCGCGGGCAGCCAGCCAACAGGGCGCGTGAACCCGCACGCGTTGGCTACGCTTGCACGACACGGCATCGAGGTAACCGGTGCGCGCAGTAAAAGTTGGGATGAATTTGCACAACCCAACGCGCCAAAAATGGACTTGGTGGTTACCGTGTGCGACAACGCTGCGAGCGAAACCTGCCCAATCTGGCCCGGCGCGCCACGCTCCGCCCATTGGGGCTTAGAAGACCCCGCCGCCGCGCAGGGCGATGGTGCGCTGGTGGAGGCGTTCGAGGCGGCGTATGCGCTCATCCGCAAACGGGTGGAGGCCTTTGTTGCGCTGGATTTTGATGCCACACCTACGGCGCAAATTGAGTCTGAATTGAAGAAAATCGGCCACATTCAATGAAGCAAAAGCTTATGGCTGAATTCATCGGCACTGCTTTTTTGCTCGCCATCGTCATCGGCTCGGGCATCATGGGCGAGCGACTCGCGCAAGGCAACATCGCCATCGCCTTGCTCGCGAACGCGATAGCCACCGGCTGCGGTCTGGCAGTGCTCATCGCGCTCTTTGGCCCCATTTCCGGCGCGCACTTCAATCCGCTCGTGTCGCTCGCAGCATGGCACGGTAAGGAATTGACGCTCACGGAGTGTGGCGCCTTCGTTTGTGTGCAAGCGCTCGCCGCCATCTGCGGCGTGTGGCTTGCACACTTGATGTTCGATGTGCCCCTTTTGCAAACGAGCGCAAAAGTGCGCACGGGGCTCGGGCAATGGACGGGGGAATTTGTGGCTACGTTTGGTTTGATCTTGCTTGTGCGTTTGGGCACAGCGATGAAATTGAACGCGATGGCCGCGTGGATAGCCCTCTACATTACCGCAGCGTATTGGTTCACCTCGTCGACCTCCTTTGCCAATCCCGCAGTCACCATCGCACGCAGCTTGAGCGATACGTTTGCTGGGATCCATCCTGCGAGCGTGTTGGGGTTTGTTTTGGCGCAAATTATGGGGGCGATTGCCGCGCTGATCGTTGCTAGACAACTCGCTCCCTCTCCCCTTGGGAGAGGGTTGGGGTGAGGGAACGCACGTTGAATAACCATCACCACTGCGCCACGAAAAGCGAATCGC
>JANMDS010000353.1:0-8115 GCA_031376405.1 Betaproteobacteria bacterium | reverse complement strand
CGCCGCCGCAGCCTACGTCGCATACAGTTTGCCCAGAGATGTTGCCCGCCAATTTGGCAGCGTAGTCCACGCGTAGTGGGTTAATGTCGTGCAGCGGTTTGAATTGGCTTTGCGGGTCCCACCACTGGTGAGCCAGTGCAGAAAATTTTGCCAGTTCGGCTTGGTCGGCGTTTAGTGTTGTGGTGCTCATTGCAGTTGTCCTCGCCACGCACGGGCGCGGCAGTAGGTGGAAGCGTGGTGTTTCGTGTGAACTCGCCATTTGACCATCTCCACGGCGCACACACTACCCAGCTACTATTCATCGATGTACACCCGCCAGGATAGTTGCTTTTACAAATACCTGCGGCGCAAAAGAAGCCGTTTTTGAAGAATATCTCCCAAAATTGATGCAAAAAAGGGAGCGGGTTAACGTGCGCTTCATGGTCAGTAGTTTAGTCGGTTGGCGCACCGCGAACACCGCAGCTAGTAGCGCGGGCGCGATTTCACCACTACGGCTTGTGCAAATGGCATAGACATCCGGTCAATGCGTCGGTATAAGCTGTCCTCATGCAACAAAAAAGAACTGCACTCACCAAAGCGAGAGTGTTTGACAGCGAAACTGGAGCGCTGTCACCGCTGTCTACAATCCTCATCGAAGGCGAGCGTATCGTCGACGTCGTAGTCGGAGCCACTGCGTTCGAAGGCGCGACCTTAATTGACGCGGCCAACCGGATCGTGATCCCCGGCCTCATCGACTGCCACGTACACGTCACCGCAGTGGACCACGACGCGCACCGCATGGGCTTCCTGCCGCCCTCGCTTATCACCGCGCAAAGTAAATCCATCTTGGAAGGCATGTTGATGCGCGGCTTCACCACCGTCCGCGATGCGGCGGGCGCAGATTTCGGGTTACGCGAAGCCTTGCAGCGTGGTTTTTTCATAGGCCCACGGCTTTTCATCGCAGGTTACCCACTCTCTCAAACCGGCGGCCACGGCGATATGCGAAAACCTGGACAAGGCGAGTTCATCTGCACCTGCGCTGGGCTAGGCCTGTTCGGCGCGATTTGCGATGGCGATGGCGAAGTGCGCAAAGCTGTGCGCGAGCAACTGCGCAATGGCGCAAACCAAATCAAAGTAATGGCGGGCGGCGGCGTAGCCAGCCCAACGGACCCGATTGATGGCACGCAATTCTCTCGCGCCGAGTTAGAAGCGATTGTGGAAGAAGTGGATGCCGCAAACACCTACGCCATGGCCCATGCCTATTCACCGCGCGCTATTACCCGCGCAGTCGAGGCGGGTATTCGCACTATCGAGCATGGCAATCTGATGGACGAAGCGAGCGCGCGTGCGATGCGCAAAGCAGGTGCGTTTTATGTGCCCACGCTTGCCACTTACAACGCGTTTACCAATGATCCGGCGATGAAAGAATTTTCTGTGGAAATGCGGGCCAAAGCGGATCGCGTGAGCGCTTCGGGTGTGCAGGCGATTGCGATTGCCAAAGGCGAAGGTGTCCCGATCGCGTTTGGCACCGACTTATTGGGGAAGTACCATCCGCAGCAAAGCTTGGAGTTTGTGCTGCGTTCAGGCGTGATGAGCGCTACTGAAATATTACAAAGTGCCACCAGCGTGGCCGCAAAAGTATTGAATCAAGTTGGGCAACTCGGGGTCGTAGCAAAAGGTGCATTTGCGGATTTACTCATCGTGGAGGGCGACCCAACAGCGGACGCCGTCGTACTGAGCAAACCCGAGCAATCCCTTAAGCTCGTCATGCAAGCCGGAACCGTGCATAGGAATACGTTATGACCTCGAACCAAGCATTTGAAAAATTTCTCGCCAAAGCGTGGGTAGAACACGCGAACGCGCCACGTGAAGTGCTGGCTCGTGTGGAGCGGGCTGCAAGCGACGTCACCGACGCTGAATGTGTGCAAGATGCCGCGCGGCTGATCACCCATTTGTATGGCGTGCACTTCGGCGAATGGGCCGAAGGCATCACTGCGCTGGCGCGTTTGAAAACCCACCCCGCGTGGCAACACGGCTCGCGCTTAGATTCAAAGCTTAACCGCTCCATCAAATCGCTTGAGCTCGCGTGGGACGCAACAACCGATTTATCCGGACTCACGCTCGCAGACCAAATTCACGCCTATGCGCTCGCCGCGGGGTGCTTGCTGGAACGTGGCGAATGCGATCCAGCAACCAGTTACTTGCGCGACGCGGCGCAACGTGCCGAAAAAATGGCGGGCGCCGATGAAACGGGTGCTTTGCGCGCGTTGGCTATTGCAGGCAACAATTTCGCCGTAAGCTTAGAAGAAATCCCCTTTCTCACCAGCGCGCAACAAGAGGCAATGCTATTCGCAGCCCAAGTGGGGCGCACGTACTGGGGCCACGTTGGAACGTGGCTTGAAGTGGAGCGCGCTGAATACCGTTTGTCAAAGAGCTTTTTAAAGGCTGGCAAACATGCTGCCGCGCGCGCACACGCCCAAGCTTGCCTACGGATATGTGAGGAACAGAACGCGCCCGCGCTCGAGTTTTTCTTCGGAGTTGAAGCGTTGCTCCGCGCGATGCGCGCGCAGGCCAACGACGGAGAATACATCGCACGCCTGCGTCAGAAAGCGCAAACGCTTTTCAACGCGCTCGATAGTGATGACCAGCAATGGTGTGAGCCTACGTATGCCCAAATGATGGCCGCGAAGTAGCTTAATTTAGTAAAAACCCGCGGCGCAATAACGGCATTTTTTTGGAGGTATCTCCTGGAAAATGCCGTTTTTGCGCCACAGGTTTTTACGCCGGGAAAACGCGATTAAAGCTTCGGTTAATTTGACCGCGAGTCCTCAAATACGTTCCCGTTTGCCCTTCGTACAAGGTGGCGCGAAATGAACCGCGCTAGGGCGATCTTTATACGAACGTAGTTTCACTGGCGCTGATGCCCGCGACTGCAGATTTAGCGATAAAACGTTAGTAGGATTTGCGTTTTATCGCTCTATGCTCAAGCAGCCGCCTGCGTCCAAAACCAAGAAGCAAAATGCTTAGTATTCCAATTTTGACACCATCAACTCCAGGAATAGCGATTGCGCTAACTACCGGCTCGGGACCTTCAGCCCCTGCGACAAACTCAATTTTGAATATAAGGTTTGAGAACGATTGCCCCGGAATCACGTTCGCGATAATTGTTTGCGTATTTCGCAGTTTGTAGCCTGCCAGTGCGTAACAGCAAAGTTGGCTGGGGATAAATACGCATTCACCACCTTGCGGAACATCCCCTGCAAACGTGTCGGGTTGGTACGAGCTTTGCCGTACGAAACGCGAATAGACTGGAACAGCGTTGACACTGCAGGAGACGGTGCCTTCGATCGACCACGGCGTTTGAGCCGACGGCAAACCATCGGCCCGAAAGGAAATTTTCGCTACGGTATTCGCGTACACCACGATCTCGCCCGAAATGTTTTTGGTTCCCACACCAATATCAATGCCACTTCGTTGAGGCAGCGTAACGTTAAGGAAAAATCCAGCTGGTGGCTCTGGCAAAGTCGGGAAACCGATCTCGCACCGAATATTTGGAGGGAGATTTTTTATCGTTAGTGTGTACTTGCCCTGCGCGACCTGAATTGGCGGATCGGACACAAATACGTTAGTGGAATAGTAAATCGCATTGGCATTGCAGGTTGCCACCGCGCGCAGCGAAGTAATGTCGATATTGAGCCGCGTTGGTATACCGAGCTCAATCTCTAACGCGGAATTTGCTAGGACGAGAGTGTGAACGATCGATACGGTATTGGTGTCGATTTCTTCAATTGTCAAGAGCAGCGGGCCATAAAACGAAAACAGCGGGCCATAAAACGAAAAAAGGGGTGCCGGCGGGAAACGCTTCCATACAAATCCGCTAGGCGTATCGGCGTAACTCAACCCGGACAAGGAACAGTTGGCACCGACTGGGTACCCGAGAGGCGTTGTCAGCGTAGCTATAGCGGAGCCGCTCAGCACGAAATTTGATTTTTCAAATGTTTCCGAGGGGAAGCACGAGCCGCGGAGCTCTACCGTCCCTGGTGAAACTCCAGCTGGAGCACCCTCGACGGAATTTAAAATCGTGAAAGTGCGGGTGGGCATGTAGCGATAGAAAAGACCGACGATAAAGTCTGGATCGGAAACTTTTGGCGATTTGAAATATGTTGTAACGGTGAATTCAAGCAAAACATATCCGGAAACGGCGACCGCAGGGCGGACACCAAGCGCCCGGCATTGGAATCCGGGGGGAACACCGTTGAAAACAAGCTCATTTCCGACGATTTGTGCAGCACGTAAATTGAAATAATTAAGATTTGATGAATAAAACTCAGGGTGATCGCAAGAAAGGGAGATATCCGAGATGAGATTTGATGTGCCAATATTTGAAGCGGTTGATACCCGCACTTGGACGGATCTTTCTATTTTTACGGTCAAGGTTGCTTCGGTATCTTGATCGAGTTTTGCCGGCAACTTGGCGTACGAAGTCGTTAAAACATACGGAGTGTTTGAGAGGATTTTTTTAATTGCGTTGTCGTCAACGTAGATCGAGCAATACGCATTTTTTGGCACGCTCCTGAGCTCTAGCCTCGCCCCATTAATGAGCGCGCTATTTTTTGTGCTAACGCTGTCTATAGCGAACGCGAAGCAAGTCAGCTCCGCGCTAACCACCAACGTCGCGAGCTCAGGCGGGACATCTAAAACAAGCGTGACGCCTAGGCGTTTGGGAAGATAGAGTTCCATTTGCACTAGCACCGTTGTTTCGTTTGGATCTATTTGTCGCTTTTTTCCGGGCGGAGGATTGAATGCGCCAGCAAGCCCTTCCGGTACAGCAGGCGGCGTTAACAAAAAATCGCACATGCTGTTGGTAGGTAGACCGTCGAACGACAAGACTTCATAGATCTTGCCCACTTTGGAATTACCATTTGAAATGGTAACCGGAGCTCCCACCTCGTCTACACAGGAAAGAGTAATGCTGTATCGCGCATCCGGAGCAAACTCATACCCTTGGCTGTCTAAACCATACGATTGCGGAATGAAAGCAATCGTCCGCGCCATTGCAGTGGCGCCCAAACCAAGTGCAAAAAACACAAGCGCGAGAAGCCGAACCAAATTGAAGTGCTTGTTAAAGAATGTCATGCCGTGCCTCTCGCATTTCCGAAAACTTACCGTCAACGTTTGGGCGAAGCGTTTGGTTAACCTATTTATCGAATCTCTTCAACCAAGCGAAAAACTCCCTATACCAAAGGCGTGAATTTTGTGGTTTCAAAATCCAGTGGTTTTCGTCGGGGTACACCACCAGTCGCGCTGAAACACCTTTTGCACGAAGGGTGTTGTAGTACTGCAAGCCTTCGTAATAAGGAACGCGATAATCGAGCTCGCCGTGAATCACTAACGTTGGCGTTTTGAAATTCTTCGCGTAGAAGTGCGGTGATTGTTTGGCGACGTGGGTGAAATCTTCGAAATAATCTTTGCCCAATTCGTATTTCAGCCAGAGGTAGCCATCGTCGCCGTATTGTGAAATCCAATCGTATACACCGGCGTGGCACACATAGGCTTGGTAGCGATCGGTGTGCCCGTTCATGTAGGCCACCATGTAGCCGCCGTAGCTACCACCGGCTGCGAAAAGCCTGTTTTTGTCAACGACATTTTGTTTGATGAGCTGATCGGTAACACCTTCAATATCGGCGAATTCCCGCTTGCCCAAATCGCCTTCGATTGAGGCTAAAAACTTCTGCCCGAAACCGGGAGAGCCGTGGTAATTCACCGCCGCTACTACGTAGCCCTGCGTAGCAAAAAGTTGAACGTTCCAGCGGTAGTGCCAGGTGTCGGAAAACGCAACGTGCGGCCCACCATGAATTTGTTGCAGCAGCGAGTATTTTTTTCGTGCATCGTAGTTTGGTGGGAACGCGACGAACGCTTGCACGCTCGCTTTGTTGTGCCCGACAAACGTGCGCGATTCCACTTTGCCCATCGCCTTATTTTTAAGCAACGCGTCGTTAAAACGATCCAAGCGCACGGTCGTATCGGTATTGAAATCATACGCGTGCAATTGCGCAGGGTGCATCATCGAGCAGCGCACGTAGATCAACTTGCCTTTGTCCGCCGCCATATCAAAATTGTGAACCGTGCCGCCTTTTACCAACACTTGCGGTGCAGTTTGATCTGGCTTAATCCAATTTACATTCACGTACCCATCGGAATCGCCGCAGAAAAGTAAATTGGAACTATCGCACGACCAACGCAATACCGCGCCGCCGTAACTGCCTACGCTGCGGTCCCATTTCGAGAGCCATTGCTCGCGTTTTTCCGGCGATTTGCGGTTCACGATCCACAACGTATCGTGCTCTGGCTTACTGCGATTGCGCACGCGCACGCACGCAACGCGCTTACCATCCGGCGAATACGAAGCGCCGGAAAAACTATAGCCATCTTCAAACAGCCAGCGCTTCGCCGCGCCTGTGTTTACGGTGAGTTGATACAAATCCGAATCTTCTTGCGTCCGTAAATGATCGCGTGGCCGGGCAAAAATAATTTCCGCGCCATCAGGTGAAATTGCGTAATCGCCTGTGCCCGCCTCGAAGGGCGATAAACACATTTTTGATTTCGCCAGCAAATCGCGCGCTTTGCCTGTTGCCAGCGTAATCTCAAACAACCGATTCACCGAGCCATCGTCAATCCAATGGTCCCAATAGCGGTAGGTATCTTGCTCAATTACATGTGCCTGCACCTTCGCTTCCTTGCGCTCCTTCGCCCGCGCCGCCTGGGCTTTGTCGTTTGCTAAATCCGGCCACACGCTGCTCACCGCGCACAAGCGTTTGCTATCCGGAAACCAGCGCAAACCGCTCAAGCCCGTTGAAAGTGTAGTAATCCGTTGCGCCTCGCCGCCAGTGGGGTCAATCGTATAGGCCTGCGGTGCGGTATCGTCGTCCCGCTGCGCGGTAAACGCAATGGTATTGCCATCGGGCGACCACACCGGCGATGCATCTTTTTTTCCTGCTTGTGTTAAGCGCTTGCGCTTCTTCCCGTCGGTGGAGAAGAGCCAGAGAGCAGAAGTGCGATCATTTTTTTCCATAGAATACGTCGCCACATCCGCCACCGCCCACTTCCCATCGGGCGAAATGGACGTACTGCCAATGCGTGCGCACGCCCAGAGATCTTCAACGGTTAGTACGTTTTTTGATACGCTCGATGCCATCAGATAGTTCCTTCAAAAAGTTGCACATCCACCAACGTGCCTGCATCACAGTTGCCGGTAGCAGTCGGCAAAACGATAAAGCAATTTGCGGCTGCCATGGAGGTCAAAATCCCCGAGCCTTGATCGCCGGTTACTGCCACTGCGAGTGAACCGTCCGCAGAAGTCGATACGGTGGCCCGTTGGAACTCCGTGCGCCCTGGCGCTTTCTTTATCGGCGTTATGAGCTTAGCCTTGAACATAATCGGCGGCGCAATGTCGGTGCGGCCTTGCAGGGTTTTGAGCGCATCTTGTACAAATTGATAAAACGTGACCATCACGCTTACTGGGTTGCCGGGCAGCCCAAAGAAATGCGCGCCGCCGATCTTGCCGTAGGCAAGGGGGCGGCCCGGTTTCATGGCGATTTTCCAGAACAGCACTTCGCCCATTTTGTCGAGCATTACTCTAATGAAATCGGCTTCGCCTACTGAAACGCCGCCGGAAGTCATTACCACATCGGCCGCGCTGCTGGCTGCGGCAAACGCCGCCTCAAGCGCGGCGGGCTCATCGACAACAACGCCCATGTCCATTACTTCACAACCCAGGCGGTGCAACATGCCAAACAGCGTGTAGCGGTTGGAGTCGTAAATATCGCCCACGCCTAGCGGCTGGCCGATGGATTTAAGCTCGTCGCCAGTGGAGAAAAACGCGACCCGTAATTTTCGGTATACGCTCAATTCGTTAATACCCAACGAAGCGAGCAATCCTAACTCTGCGGCGCGGATTAATCTACCTTTTTTGAACACAACAGCGCCTGCTTTGATGTCCTCACCTCGATCGCGGGTGTTCTGGCCTTTGAACTTAATTTTTGCCTCCGGTGCTGAAGGTATGTTCGCCACGTCGCCCGCGCGCGTAACCACCTCTTGCATCACGCACGTATCCGCTTCTGGCGGCATTACCGCGCC
>JANMDS010000341.1:0-7345 GCA_031376405.1 Betaproteobacteria bacterium | reverse complement strand
TTACCCCCCCCCCCCCGCATTTGCACAGTCGGTAACGGGCCTGTCAAATCGCGCACCTACAGCGGGCGTAAAAGACCCACCGCTGCATCTTGATGAAAGCCCGAATCGACAAAGCAGCTTGTATCGGGACAAATTCGTGAGTGAGCGTGTCGCGCCGTCGATTTCTGATGCCGAACTTTTGCAGTTACCTGCTCTGCTCGTGCGGCTCAATGCTGGGTTGGCTAAAAATTTGATCGAACCCGAGGCGCTGATCGCAACCGCGAAGGCGGAGCAGACGCTTAAGCAAAAAGGCGTCGGGCAGCGCTTGGGTAACCCCGTTTCTATCTCTCCTATCATCCGCACGGAACGGCTCTCGCAAAAAGTGCGCGATGAGTTCAAGTCCAGAGCAAACCGGATTGTTTCTTCGGAAAAGGAGCGGCGTGTTGAGATCGACGGGAAATTGATTGAATTGCTCCCCGTGCTCAAGTTGGAGGAGGATACCGAAGCCTCATTGCACGAATATGTGCGCGTTACCTACCTCGACGAGGCCGCGCGTGAGGCAGCGCTTGCCTCCATGTTGAAAGACCCGTTTTTCCGTTCATCGCGTAAGGAGTTAATTTCGCAATTTTCAAGCGACCCGCTCTATACCAACGTGGTGCAGGGTACACCTGGAAATCCGCAGAGCGGGATCACCGGGCAGTGGGGCTTACACGCTACTAATATGCAGGCGCTGTGGAACCTCACCCCTGGGCATGGTCATGTTGCAATGATCGACAACGGCACCACAACATCGCATCCCGATCTTCTAGCCTTAGAGCGCATCGCAGCTGGAATTTTTATCCACCTTACCCAGGCTGTACGCCAGACAACGTTAACGCGAGCGGCACGCTCGGCGGGAACTCTGCGCTCGACCAGCAGGGCCATGGTACGCACGTGCACGGCATCATCGCGGCAGAGCATGGGAACAGCGTCGGCGTACGGGGTACCTGTGCGCGTTGCAACGTGCAAGTTGCGAAAGTTACTACCTGCAATGGCGGTGGTGCGGGAATTTCCGAGTCCGACCAAATCGATGCGATACGCAGAATGATTCGCGCTGGCGCTAATGTGGTGAACATGAGCTTTGGCACGGGCTCCCATAGTTGTGGTGCGCCTGTTGCGGGTTCTGTTTCTGGCAACGTAACCTATGGGGCGGGTGGGTATTCGAACGATGGTAACGATCCGTTTTGTGCGCTACTTAGGTTTGCCTCGGATATGGATGTACAAATCGTTGGAGCGTCGGGAAATAAAAGCTCAACCGCCATGCAATTTCCAGCATCTGACCCGCGCGCGGTTGCGGTCGGTGGTGTGCAACTTGGCGATACCTTTGGTTCACTTTCAAATCTCGAAATTTGGAATGCGAAGCAATGGAAATATGAATCGCCCGCGCGAGCGAACATCGAAGTCGATGAAATAGGGTCAAATTTCGGAGCCAATCAATGGCTTGTCGCACCCGCGCGCGATATTGTTTCTACTTTCCATCCTGGCGCCGTGTGGAATCCGATTATTCGTTGCGGATCAGGTACGCAATTTGGTCCCGATCCAACATTTAATTGGAGAAATGCGTCTGGTGGTGTCCAGACCACAGCGCCTGGTCTCCCTTCAACGTTTAACGTCGGCCAAGCCTATGGAATATGCTCCGGCACATCAATGTCTGCCCCGTTTGTTTCCGGCATACTCGGCGCGACGCGCTCCGCGATTCCGTTGATGAATGCCAAATCGTATCAGCCACAAAATGCGCTCGGCACGTGGCGCTCGATTGACATGCGCACTTTGCTCAAAAACTCAGCGCGCATCCCCGACGGAACGGGCTTCAACTACCCAGTCGGTACGTTTCTGCAGCAGTGGGGCTATGGCGTTCCTCAAGGTAGCTTCATCACGAGCCAACTCTCAACCTATTCAAAAGGTGCGCCGGAGGATTTAACCTTTGAATCGCCCATGAGCGAGCAAGAGTCATCCGACGGAAATGATTTCTTCTACACCACGTCTCCCACGCAAGCCTCGGGTGCGCGTTGGGGCGGGTTGCTCTGGCCGCGCACGTCCAGCGCCCAGACCTACTGCGGGTCGCGTTTTGCCGCGCGAACGGTTGATTCCTACCGCAACCCTGCAGGCGGGCTCGGCCTCGTGCCGCCCTACTTCATGGTTACCGGGGGCAACGGCCAAGTCAATCCACCTCCGCCGCCGACTTCTTGCAATCAATCCGGCCCAGAACGCATGCGCGCGAGCTTTCGTGTGCGTACCACACCTACAGGAGAGGATGGTTCAGCCCTATTGGCGATTAATCGATACAGCGTTGTCGTACTCCAAGCCGATGGCTCGTACGTAGTTAGGCACATCTACGTAGCGCGATCCCCCAGCGCAGCAACGAATGAATTCGCGCAGTACAACTGGAAATTCGATGGTATCGAAGGCTATATTTACCCACCGTGGGCGACACCGAATCGATCAGATGTGGAACAGCTTTGGTTGATGTTTAATCCGACCACAACAACCTACGCCCTTGTGCTTAACTCAGCACTCTTTGGCTGGCAGGCGCGCGGTTTCAATATCGACGCAACCGGAAGCCCTTGCGCGGGATGCGCGATGGGCTGGGTTCCTAAAATCTATTAGGCGAGGAAACGATCATGATCAGATTCCTCGTGGCACGGGTTTGCCGGGCTTTTGGTGTTTTGATTTTTTGCTTTAGTGCGGTCGTAAGCGCGCAGGAGCCGTATGGAGCCCAGCCCGGGTTCATACGCCAGCCGGTTAGTGCGCGAATATCCGGGCAACCGATGACACTTGATGTCGGATTCATAACGCTTTGTTTCGATGGAATTACCGGACAACAAACAAGTGTAATGAGTCTTGTAAATACGCCTGGTGTTGTAACGATAAAAATCGTCGGCTATTGCCCACCGTTTTTCTTGTCGATTTTTAAGGGAAGATCATTCGATGTCAGTTACCTTACGCCAGGGGTTTACGATGTTCGCTACGCTTTTTACAATTTTGATGGATCCTTCGTTACAGAAGGCAGAGTGCCGTCCGAGCCCGAATTCCCATTCACCGTCCTTGCGCCCACGCAAGAAAACTTGGATCGTATCTTTCGCGTCCCCACGATTTCTGCGACGGGCTTGATTTGGTTGTCTGCGCTAATTGTGGTCGTCGTTGTACTTCGAGCTCGATACCGAAAGATCTAAATTGCGATCACTTCCACAAGTTACCCAATCTGGCATCGCAGGCTACATTTACCCGCCGTGAAGCGTTCCAGATCGTTCTGACGTTGAGCAACTGTGGCTTATGGTTAATCCTGTGACGAGTACCTACGCTTTGGTTTTGAACTACGCTGTGTCCGGTTGGGTTTCAAGGGGGTTCCAGATCGATTACACAGGTACGCCCGCTAACCCCGATGGCTCCCAGTGCACAGGTTGTGCAATGGGCTGGGTTCCTAAAATTTACTAATCGAGGAAACGATGATGACCAATTTCCTCGTGGCTCGGGTTCGCCAGCTGTTTTTCTTGTTTTTGTCCACGTGGAGTACGGCGATTTGCGCGCAAGTACCCTTTGGAGCTAATCCCGGACTAATTCGCCAACCGATCGAAGCGCGAATTTCTGGACAACCAATGACTCTCGATGTCGCGTTCACCACACTCTGCTTCGACGGCATTACCGGACAACAAACAAGCGTGACGAGCCTTGTAAACACTCCAGGTGTGGTGACTATAAAGGTCGTCGGATACTGCCCTCCATTTGGCATAGCAATACGGAAGGGTAGATCATTCGATGTCAGCTACCTCTCGCCTGGTGTCTACGATGTGCGCTATGCCTTCTACAATTTTGATGGGTCATTTGTTACAGAAGGCAGAGTGCCTTCTGAGCCCGAATTCCCATTCACTGTCCTCGCACCTACGCAAGAAAACTTGGATCGTATTTTTCGTGTCCCTACAATTTCGCTTGTGGGTCTAATCTGGCTGTCCGTGCTAATTCTGGTTGCTGCCGGAGCTCGCTCGCGATTGTTGAGGCGCTGACGGCGTAGGTTTTTCAAGCATGCGTCGAAGCTGCCACATTTCCCGCGCCTAAATGTGCAGATTCAAGCGCACGATTGCGAATTGGCGAGCGCTGGATTCTGGCAGATAAGTTTTAAAAAGCACACTTTTTGCGCCGCAGGTATAAAGTAGGGATGGCTCTTCCTATTGTGTTGTCCGATACCGTTACGGCGATCCCCGCGCAGACGGATGATTTTGTTTTAGTCACGGGCTCCCATGGCGGGCGCATCGCTTGCTATTTGGCGGCTAAAGCCGGCGCGCGGGGCGCAATTTTCAACGATGCGGGGCGGGGCTTAGACGACGCGGGCATCGCTGGTTTGGCCGATCTCGATGAGATCGGCGTGGCGGCGGCGTGCGTGGCGCATACGAGCGCGCGCATTGCCGACGCGAGTGATACGTTCGCAAGCGGCATCATCTCCGAGGTGAACGTGACCGCAAGCGGTTGCGGGGTGGTGCCGGGGATGACGGCGCAAGATGCCGCCGCCGCGATGCAACGCCACGCCACGCGCCCCAATGCCCAGCCGCACGCCCGGCACGAAGGCCGCGTGCAGCTGAGCCCGCAGGTATTGGGCGTTGACTCCATCGGATTGGTCGCACCGGGCGATGCCCACAAGGTGCTCATCATCGGCTCGCATGGCGCGCTGCACGGCGGCAAACCCGAGAGCGCGCTTTGCGTGGAGGCGCTGTTCGCGGTGTTCCATGATGCGGGAGTGGGCAAAGATAACGTGGGCATCTCGCGCCTGCCTGTGCTCGCTGCGCGCGGCATTGCAGCAGCGTGCGTGGGCTTCCAGACCGCACGTATCGGTGAGGCCCGTTCGCTTTGGGAAACGGGTGAAATTTCTTATACCAATAGCGTCGCGCACCAATTTGGCGTACGAGTGGGTCATTCCGTTAAAACATCGGCTTCGCAAATCATTCGAATGCGCACATAATCGTAGTTCGCAAAATCGGAGTTGTGTATGAATGCATTTATCAAAGAAGAAATCGACTGCCTGTTGCCGGACAACCAGTACGACCGTCGCGGCTTTTTGAAAACGGGCTCGTTTGCCGCGTTAGGCGCAGGATTCGCCGCAGCGGTGCTACCTGTTTCCGCGCAAACAATCACCACGCCCACAGAGGGCTTAGAAGCCATGGAAATAAAAATCCCCACCGCTTCGGGTGATATTCCTGGCTACTGCGCTGCGCCAGCGAGCGGCTCGGGCTTTCCCGTCGTGTTGGTTGTGCAAGAAATTTTCGGCGTTCATGAACATATTCGTGATGTCTGCCGTCGGTTCGCAAAATTGGGCTACATGGCCATCGCGCCCGAGCTCTATTTTCGCCAAGGCGATGTGAGCAAAATTGCAAATATTCCTGACATCATGCCCATCGTTGCAAAAGTGCCCGATGCGCAGGTGATGAGCGACTTAGACGCAACGGTGAAATACGCAGCAGGAACTGGCAAAGCCAACGCCGATAAGCTCGCCGTTACCGGCTTTTGCTGGGGCGGGCGCGTTACTTGGCTCTACGCCGCGCACAACCCGAAAGTGAAAGCAGGCGGTGCGTGGTATGGCCGGGTAACGGGCGCGAAGAACGACAACAACCCAGCGCACCCGATTGATGTCGTAGCGAAAATCTCTGGTCAGGTGTTAGGCTTGTATGGCGCTGCGGACGCAGGTATCCCCAACGACACGGTAGACGCCATGCGCAAATCCCTCGAAGGCGCGGGTAAGTTCAACAACATCATCTCCTACCCCGACACGCCACACGCCTTCCACGCCGACTACCGCCCGAGCTACCGCAAACAGCAAGCGGATGATGCGTGGGCAAAGTTGACCGCGCATTTTGCGAAGCATTTGAAGGGGTAGTTGGTTTGAGTTTTGGATAAAAAACGCGCCAATTGGCGCGTTTTTTTTGGGTGATAATTTTTGATGTCTACGTGTTCTGCGCCGCAGGTAAAGTGAAGATTTATTCCCTCTTTCTGGGGGAGAGGGTGTTGGCTAGGCTTTTTCCACCCCCAACAACTTCAACGCCGCCAGCGCCATTACCTGCGCGCTATGCATCAAATCATCAATGTCCACATATTCATCGGGCTGGTGCGCAAGATCCAAAATGCCCGGGCCGTAGGCGATGCATTGGTCTAACTTCCCTGTGCGATAAATATGTTTTTGGTCGTATGTGCCAGGCGAGGCGATGATGTCGGCCTCTTTGCCGAGCACGCGGCGAATGGCATCCCGCGTGGCTGCAACGACCGGCGCATCAAGCGGGGTGAAGGTGGGCAAAAACTCCATCACATCGCGGATCGCGTAATCGAAACCAGGGCGCGTGGCTTTAAGTTCATCGAGCAACGCCACCATCTCTTCTTTTACATCGGCCACGTCTTCTTCTACCAAATATCGGCGGTCTAACACCGCGCGGCAGGAGTGGGCCACCACGGGCGCAGGGTAGCCTTCGCGGTCCTCTATTTGCCCGCCGTGAATCGAGTTCACATTCAGCGTAGAGCGACGCGCGAGCTTGGGCTCAACGGGCTGGGCGGTGGTGCGCGCGCTAATTTTTGGCATCAATTCGCTTTCTAATTTCGCGATGAACGCCACCATATGATTGATTGCGCTGTCGCCCAGAAACGGCATGGAGCCGTGCGCGATGCGACCTTTTGTTTCTACTTCACTCCACCACACACCACGATGCCCCACGCAAATGCGGTCTACATTTAATGGCTCGGGAATAATCACATGATGCACGCGCGGTCGCGAAAAAAAACCGCGCTCAGCCAAATAGCCCACACCGCCATAACCACCACTTTCTTCATCCACCGTGCCGGAAATTTCGAGGGCGCCATTGAACGCAATGCCCGATTCCAAAATGGCCTCTACCGCAATAATCGAAGCGGCGAGCCCGCCTTTCATATCGCACGTACCGCGTCCGTAAATGCGGTTGTTGGCTACCGTCGCGGCGAAGGGGTCAAAGCTCCACCCGCTGCCCGCTTCCACAACATCAATGTGGGAATTGAAATGCACGCATTCGCCGCTTTCCTTGCCTTCCACGCGGGCAACCACATTGGTGCGCGGGTATTTTGGCGAATCCCCACGCACACCTTCCGCGCGCACGTACTGCACATCAAACTTGCGCGCTTTCAGGCGCTGGCCGATCAACTCTGCACATTCGGTGTACACATCCCCCGGCGGGTTTACGGTGGGCACGCGCACGAGCGCTTGCGTAAGAGCGATGGCATCCTCGCGCTTGGCGGCGATGCGTTTGAGTAAGTTATCCATACAGCGCTTTATACCTGCGGCGAAAAAAGTGGCAGTTTTTCAGGAGATAAATTTGAAATA
>JANMDS010000339.1:0-12437 GCA_031376405.1 Betaproteobacteria bacterium | reverse complement strand
GTGAATTGGTTTCTTTTTGCGGGATTCTCTGGGAAATGAAAAATCCTATATAAAACATTGATTTACCGAAAAATGACTCTATGCTGCGCGCGGCGGGCGGCACACTTATCCATAACATGTCGATAAAATGTGAAATTATGTACACGTTCGTCCCTCATGTTGATATCATCGACATG
The DNA here is from genome assembly GCA_031376405.1 of Betaproteobacteria bacterium. Classification (GTDB taxonomy): domain Bacteria; phylum Pseudomonadota; class Gammaproteobacteria; order Burkholderiales; family Casimicrobiaceae; genus JANMDS01. Next base: position 12,261 of record JANMDS010000339.1, on the reverse strand, counting down.
AGGTGAAAACGTGTCGATAAAAACGTGAAATTTCGACTCGATTTGTTATTTTGTTGATTGCATCGACATAAACTCCCACCATGTCAAATCAAAGCGGCGTGACCACAACGAAAGCAAACCCGCTGGGCTGGCGGGCGGACGCACCTTACAACGATTTGCCCACGCTGCCGCCTCCGTTCGAATTGGAGACTAAAGCGGTATTGAAGCAATGTATGGAGGCGCGGGCGCGGCTTGCAGAATTAACGCAGGCGGCGCAGTTAATTCCGAATCAAGCGATGCTCATCAATACGCTACCCTTGCTAGAGGCGCAGGCGAGCTCGGAAATTGAAAATATTATTACGACGACCGATAACTTGTTTCGCTTTTCTGATGCCAACGAACGCGCAGACCCCGCTACGCGCGAGGCGCTGCGCTACCGCCAAGCGCTGATGGAAGGCTTTGGCGCGTTGTCTACACATCCGCTAAACACGCGCACTGCCGAGCAGATTTGCACGCGCATCAAAGGCGTGGAGATGCAGGTGAGGCGCGTGCCCGGCACTACGCTTACCAATAGCAGTAACGGAAAAGTCATCTACACCCCGCCAGCAGGTGAGGACTTATTGCGCACGAAGCTTGCCAATTGGGAGCGCTTTTTACATGAGGCTACGCAATACGATCCGCTCGTGCGCATGGCGGCGGCGCACTATCAGTTTGAGGCGATTCACCCTTTTACCGATGGCAACGGGCGCACGGGGCGGGTGTTGAATAGTCTTTTTTTGATTGAAGCGGGGTTGTTGACGCTCCCGATTTTGTATTTGAGCCGCTACATCATCCGAAACAAAACTGATTACTATCGGCTGCTTTTAAACGTAACCAAAAACGAAGCCTGGGAGCCGTGGCTGCTCTACATCCTAAAAGGTGTAGAGGAGACGGCGAAATGGACAACAGAAAAGATTGCCGCGGTGCGTTCGCTGCAAGAGCACATGGTGGAAACCGTTAAACGAAAAGCGCCAAAGATTTATTCACACGAGCTGGTGAATATGATTTTCGTATCCCCGTATTGCCGCATTCGCTACTTAGAAGAAGCCGGTATTGCGAAGCGCCAAACTGCATCCACCTATCTGCGTGCGTTGGCAGAAATGGGCGTGCTCAATCAAATGCCTGTGGGCAAAGAAACGTTATTCGTCCACCCAAAACTCATGCGATTGCTCTCGAACGATAGCAATCATTTCGACCCATACCCCGGCTGAGTAAAAATCAAAACATGAATGAAGCCGAAACCCGCGCCGAACACATTGACCCCGCGCTCAAGGCCGCGGGCTGGGGCGTGGTAGAGGGCAGCCGCATCCGACGGGAATACACGATTGCACCGGGCCGCATCGAAGGCGCGGGGCGCAAACCGAAGGCATTGATCGCGGATTATGTATTGGAGTATCGGAACACGAAGCTTGCGGTAATCGAAGCAAAAGCGTGGGATCTGGCGCTCACCGAAGGCGCGCAGCAGGCGAAAGATTACGCGGCAAAAATGGCGGTGCGGTTTACGTATTCCACCAACGGGCGGGGCTTTTACGGCATTGATATGGAAACTGGCAGGGAGGGCGAGATTGCCTTCTTGCCATCGCCTGATGAATTGTGGGCAATGACCTTTGCCGAGGAAAATGCGTGGCAGGCTCGGTTTGCAGCGGTGCCCTTTGAGGATAAAGGCGGCTCGCATGGTAGCCGCTATTATCAAGATACTGCCGTTGCGCGGGTGATGCAAGCCGTAGCGCAAAATCAGAAGCGCATTTTGCTTACGCTAGCGACGGGCACGGGCAAAACCTTTATCGCGTTTCAAATTGCGTGGAAGCTTTTTCATGCGCGCTGGAATTTGAGTGGGGAGCCCGCGCGCCGCCCACGCATCTTGTTTCTTGCCGATAGAAATATTCTCGCGAACCAAGCGTACAACGCGTTTTCTGCATTCCCCGAGGATGCTTTAGCCCGTATTGAGCCGACCGAAATCCGTAAAAAAGGTAAGGTGCCGAAAAACGCGAGTTTGTTTTTCACCATTTTCCAAACCTTTATGAGTGGCCCGCCGAAAGAGGGCGAGCCGTCTCCCTATTTCGGCGAATATCCGCCCGATTTTTTTGACTTTATCGTGATTGATGAATGCCATCGGGGCGGGGCGAAGGATGAAGGCAATTGGCGCGGCATACTGGAATATTTCGCACCCGCTGTGCAGCTCGGGCTGACGGCTACGCCGAAGCGGCGCGATAACGTGGATACCTACGCCTACTTCGGCGAGCCGGTGTATGTGTATTCACTCAAAGACGGTATCAACGATGGCTTCTTAACGCCTTTCAAAGTAAAGCAGATTTCCACGACGCTCGATGATTACCTGTTTACGCCGGACGATACGGTGCTCGATGGTGAGGTGGACACCGCGAAGCGATACACCGAGCCCGATTTCAATAAGTTAATTGAAATACGCGAGCGCGAGAATAAGCGCGTTGAAATTTTCATGCGCCAGATCAATCAACGGGAAAAAACATTGGTGTTTTTGCGCCACGCAGGCACACGCAGCGGTGGTGCGCGATTTAATCAATCAGATGAAGGAGAGCCGCGATCCGAATTATTGTGTGCGGGTAACGGCAGCTGATGGCGCACAAGGAGAGCAATACCTGCGTGATTTTCAGGATAACGAGAAAACCACGCCTACGATTTTGACCACTTCACAAAAACTTTCCACAGGTGTGGACGCGCGCAAGGTACGCAATATTGTGTTGATGCGCTCGGTGAATTCGATGATTGAGTTCAAGCAAATTATTGGGCGGGGAACGCGCCTTTACGACGGTAAAGATTACTTCACGATTTATGATTTTGTGAAGGCGTATGAACACTTTACCGACCCCGAGTGGGATGGCGAGCCCATTGCGCCTGAGAGCGCAGCATCAATGGCCTACCCGCGACCGACGCCTGGCCCTGAGCATAAGGTGAGCGAGCCCAGCCCGGCGCGTCAGAAAATTCGTGTGAAGCTCGCCGATGGCAAAGCGCGCAAGATTGAGCACATGACGGCGACTACCTTTTGGCACCCAGATGGCACGCCCATGTCGTCCCAACAATTTATGGAGCAACTGTTCGGCAAATTGCCCGAGTTTTTTCAAAGTGAGGCGGAGCTGCGCGCACTGTGGAGCGTTCCGGAAACGCGCGCAAAATTGCTGTTCGGGCTTGCAGAAAAAAACTTCGGCTACGATAAGTTAGAAGCGATGCAACAACTCATCGGCGCTGAAAAGAGCGATATTTTTGATGTGTTGGCGTATGTGGCCTATGCGCTCCCGCCGCTTACTCGCAGCGCGCGGGCTGAATATGCCCGCGTGCAAATCAATTCTTCATTTAACGCCAAGCAAAAAGCGTTTCTCGACTTCGTGTTGCAGCATTACGTGAGCGAAGGCGTAAAGGAGCTGGAGCAAAACAAACTTACGCCATTGTTGCTACTGAAATATCCCGGTTCTATTCAAGATGCAATTGCTGATTTAGGTGGGCAGCCAGAAGAAATTACGCGCGCGTTCACGGGATTTCAAAAGCATTTGTACTCGGAGCGTGTGGCGCATCTCTAGATTTGGTTTGGTGACAACGTGCGCCATTTTTCAGGGGATAAGTCCGAAAAAGTGCCCGTTTTACGCCGCAGGAATTTCGAAAAAATGACCATAATATTCCAAAATTATGCGAAAATATGGTCATATTTGATGAGAAGATTCCTCAAAATGGCGAGCACCATCAACGTAGTCGAAGCAAAAGCCCATTTCTCAGACTATCTCTCCCGTGCGGAAAACGGTGAGGAAATAATCATCTCGCGTCACAACAAGCCGGTGGCGAAACTGGTTCCCATCAACGCAGAAGTGAAATCGCCGCGCCGCTTCGGGCAGGTGCTCTTGCCGATTACGGAAATGCCCGGTTGCTGGGACCCTATGGCCGATGAAGAATACGAGGCATTGTTTGGCAAGGGCGATCCGTTTTGAATGTTTTGCTTGATACGTGCACATTTGTGTGGCTCACGAATGGCGATCCGACTAAGCGGCTTCCCCAATCAGTTGTTTCCACGCTGGAGCGGAGCGATACGAAACTGTTTTTGAGCAGCATCAGCCATTGGGAGCTTACGCAACTCGTCCAATCGGGAAGGGTGGGGCTGGACGAAGCTTTTATCGAAAAAATTGCGACAGTACGGCAAGCGCTTGAAATCGAATCACTTCCATTCGAAGAGGCAGATGCCACACAACTCCCGAAGCTTCCCGCGATTCACCGCGATCCGTTTGATCGGATGCTGATTTGCCAAGCGATTCATCACGGGCTCATACTTTGCACACCAGATCAACACATCAATCGCTATCCGATACGAACGATGTGGGATGAATCTGCGGAGTAACAGCCTATTTAATTAGGTAGCTTTTTCAGGAGATAAGCGCGAAAAACTGCCTATTTTGCGCCGCAGGTATTTGCCAAAAAATCTATTCCACCACCTTAAACCGTACTTTCAGAAACCGCAGAAACGCTTGGATGCGCGAGAAGCCCACGCGGTCGGGCGCGACTACAGCGGCGATTTCGTTGCCGAATTTGGTGATGGGCTGCCAATCGGTGAGTACGGGCAAAAGTGTGCCCTCGGCGAGCTGCTGTTCGCAACAGTAGCGCGGGAGAAGGGCAACTCCCAATCCGGCGAGCGTGGCGTCCAAAATCGCTTCGGGGTTGTTGGCGCGGTAACGATTGCGCACGTGCAGTGTTTCCCGTTCACCGCCGCGCTGCAGGGTCCACGCATCGTCGCTCACCACGCTCCAGTAGTTCATGCACGGGTGGTGGGCGAGCTCGGCGGGGGAGTGGGGCGCGCCTGCCGTAGAGATGTAGCTTGGCGAGGCGCAGATGACCCAATCAAGTCTGGCAATCGGTATCCACACAAAATCGGGCGGGGGTGAGGCGCTCATGCGCAGCGCTACATCGATGCGCTCATTGGCCATATCCAAAATGCGGTCTTGCAAGATGAGCTCAATTTCGATCTGCGGATGTTGGGCTAAAAAATCTGGTATCGCTTTGGCAAGCGCTCGGTGCCCCCACGAAACGGGCGCAGTGACGCGGATGTGCCCGGTGGGCTCGTCGCGCAGACTGCGTAGGCCCTCATCTGCCCCTTGTAGCGCGCCGAGCGCGCGGCGGGCGAACTCTAAATACACCTGCCCTGCAGGGGTGAGCCCGAGCTTGCGGCTGTTGCGAGCGATGAGCGTGGCATGAATGGCTTCCTCCAAGTGGGCCAGCCGCTTGCTCACCACGCTTTTGCCCACGCCTAATTGCACTGCGGCTTCGCTCACGCTCAAGCGCTCTGCCACGGTCACAAACGCGGTCAACATATCAGTGGAAATGTTCATGGTTTCTTATTTGGGAACGTTTCGTTTGCGTTTTGAGTGCTGATTTCTTTCGCATCATACGATACGATTGTGAGGTTATAAGAAAAGTGAATCGAAAGTGGGCAAGGCTCTTGCATCACTTCGCCAAATAGTTAGTAAAAAGGAGAAATATGAAAATCTACGCCGACCCTATTACCGTAAATTGCCGCAAAGTGCTCGCGGGGCTCAAGATGATGGATGTGCCCTACGAGCTGGTGCATGTGGACTATTTCACCGCGCAGCAAAAATCGGATTGGTATAAAAAAATCAACGCGAATGAAAGCGTGCCTGCGATGGTGGATGGGGATTTCACGCTCTGGGAATCTAACGCGATATTGATGTATGCCGCCGAAAAGCACGCCCGCTTCGCGTTTTATCCAGCCGACTACAAAACCCGGGCCGATATCCATCGCTGGATGCAATGGGAAGGCTCGGCGTGGTTTCCGAGCACGTACGTTTACCTCGTTGAAAATGTGGTCAAGCCGGTGTTAAAAGCCGAGCCCGACGCGAAAGTTTTGGAAGCCCAAGCGGCGACTTTTCATAAACTCGCTGGTATCTTGGATCATCGGCTCGCATCAAGCGAGTGGCTTTGCGGGGCCAACCCCACGCTTGCCGACATCGTATGCGCCGCGCCGATGCACCTGCACCCCTATCAAAAACTCCCGCTCGCCGAACACAAAAACCTCACCCGCTGGATGACGCAAAAAGTGGAAAAACTACCCGCATGGGGCGCAACCTACGTGGGCGACGGATTTAGCTTAACCAGACCCGCTTAAGAGCCAAACTACATGTCTTTTGTACGCACAACAATGAATTATTCGGTAGATAACGGCATTCCACCGGATTACTATTTTTACGAGCCTGACCAGGGCACGAAGTTGAATCCGCCGGGCACTGACGCACGCGAGGTGTCGGTGCACGATGGGTGGCATGAAGTCGATAATTTTTCGCTGGATGAAGAGGGGTTTATCTTGCGCGCGTTTGATCCGTCGTTTAAGCAATTTGACGATGATGCCGCAGTGAAAAGCGCCTTTTACGAACAGGTAGTTGATTTTGTAAAAGCGCAAACTGGCGCGAAACGGGTAGAGGTGTTTGACCACACGATTCGCAAGCGTCTGCCCGCAGACTTAAAAGCCCAAACCACCGTGCAGCGGCCGGCGGTTATGCTCGTGCATAGTGACTACACGGTGAAATCCGGCCCGCAACGGGTGCGGGATTTGTTCCCCGATGAGGCAGACACTTTGCTGCAAGAAAGAGTTGCGTTCTTCAATGTGTGGAAGCCGCTTTACGCGCGCGTGGAGGAGCTCCCGCTTGCCATGTGCGATGCCACCTCCGACGACGACGCGGACATGCTCATCATGGAGCTTAAATACCGGGAGCGTACCGGGGAAATCTACGTGATGCGCTACTCGCCTAAACACCGCTGGGTTTATTTTCCAAAGATGGAGCCGAGCCAAGCGCTGCTGCTTAAAACTTACGATTCCGAAACGGATGGACGGGCGCGCTTCATGGGCCACAGCGCGTTTGAAGACCCTACAACTCCGCCTAATGCGCTCAAACGCGAGAGTATCGAAGTGCGCACAATGGCGTTTTTCTGATCGGTAATTTCATCCGAACCGACGGGGCAAAATCGAGAGGCTAAACTTGCAAGGTTCAGCCTCTTTTCTTTGCCCATGACAGCTCTTCACCTCTACGACAACTACGAACGAAAACTACGGGAATTTATTCCTCAAATCCCTGGCAAGGCGAGTTTCTATTCGTGTGGGCCCACGGTCTACGATTACCAACATATCGGCAACATGCGTACCTATCTTTTCGCCGATGGCTTGAAGCGGGTATTGCGCTTGAATGGCTTTGCCGTGAACCATGTCATGAATATTACGGACGTGGGGCACTTAACTTCCGACGGCGATACCGGCGAAGACAAAATGGAGAAAGGCTCAAAGCGCACGGGGATGAGCGCGTGGAACATCGCTGAGTTATACGCGCGAATATTTTTTGAAGATTTGGAAAAACTCAATGTTCCGCGCGCGGATATCGTGTGCAAAGCCACAGACCACATCCCCGAGCAAATTGCATTCATCCAAGCGATTGAAAAAAACGGCTACACCTATCGCACGAGCGATGGCATTTATTTCGATACGTCGAAACAAAAAGGCTATGGCTATTTAGGGCGATTAGATATCGATGGGTTGCAGGCCGGTACGCGCGTAGAGTTAGGTGAGAAACGCAATGCAACCGATTACGCCTTGTGGAAATTTTCTGCTCCAGAAGAGAAGAGGCAAATGGAATGGGATGCGCCTTGGGGCAGGGGCTTTCCAGGCTGGCACATTGAATGCTCGGCAATGGCACAAAAATATTTAGGTGATTTTTTCGATATTCACTCCGGTGGCGAAGATCATTTAACGGTACACCACGTAAATGAGATTTCCCAAACCGAAGCCCGCTCAAATACGCGCTTGGCAAATTTTTGGATGCATGGCTATTTCATCAATCTCAATGATGAAAAAATGAGTAAAAGTAAGGGTGAATTTTTAACGGTGCAGTCACTTATCGACCGCGGCTACCACCCGCTCGTGTATCGTTTTTTGTGCTTGAGTGCCCACTACCGCTCGCAAATGAATTTCACGTGGGACGCGATGGACGCGGCGAAAGCGGGTTTTGAGCGTTTGCGCTTAGCGGTGTACAACTTAGGCCCACCTTCCGGCGAACCTGATGCAAGTTTTACCGGCCGTCTGATGGGGAAGTTAAACGACGATCTGAATTTTCCGCAGGCGCTTGCGCTCTTGTTTGAACTCATGAAGGCGGATATTCACGCCGCACAAAAAAAAGCTACGGTGTTGAAGTTCGACGAGGCGCTCGGCTTGCAGCTTGGCTCATTTGTGCCACTGGTGGTGGATGTACCCACCGAGGTAAAAAACATCGCCGATGCGCGGTGGAGTGCTAAGGCAGACAAAAACTGGGTGGAGGCAGATCGCTTGCGCGCGGAACTCAGCGCGCTGGGCTGGGAGATGAAAGATGGGAAGGATGCATTTAGCTTGGTGAAAGCATAGCCAGTCGCGATCGGAATGGCCCAGCCTACACTGCGCCACAAAAGTGCATAGGAGTTCAAACAACAATCCAACGTGGGATCAATTGGACTTTATTGAATTTTTTGTAACCTAGATAGTTATAGTTAGAACTAATAGCAAATCAACCAGCTTCTATCATGCAAAATACTTCAGAAAAGTTCCACGTATCGACATCGGCTGTGGCTCCGCTGGCATTGCAGTTTCAAAATACGCGCAGTGCCACAGTTGGATTGATACACGGTCTTTCGGCAGAGGATTGCACCGCACAATCAATGCCCGATGCGAGCCCGGTGAAGTGGCACTTGGCGCACACCACGTGGTTTTTTGAAACCTTCATCCTGGAAAAATTTGAACGAAATTTCGTGCCCTTTCGCGCAGATTTTCGAGTCCTATTCAACAGTTACTACAACGGCGTTGGCGAAAAGCACGCCCGACCCGAGAGCGGGCTTATTACTAGGCCGGGTCTGGAAGAAATCATCTCCTATCGAAGTCATGTCGATGCACGGATCGGCGCTTTGCTCGAAACGAGGAGCCTTCCTCCAAAAGTCCTAGAGCTGATTACCCTGGGCTGTCACCACGAACAGCAGCATCAAGAATTGATCCTTACGGATCTCAAACATTTACTCTCGCGCAACCCAGCACTGCCCGCGCTGCGCAACGGCTGGCCTCTGACGCCCATTGCACCGCGCACCCAAGCTTGGACCAATTTCCCAGAAGGAATCGTGGAGGTTGGGCACGCGGGGGATGGATTTTGTTTTGATAATGAACTACCGCGCCACCGGCAATTCTGTGCAGCATTTTCGATTGCGCGCTTTCCTGTTACCTACGGCGAATTCGCAGATTTTATTGCTGATGGTGGTTACCAACGCCCCGAGCTTTGGCTCTCCGCAGGATGGGACGCCGTACAGCGTGAAGGCTGGACGCATCCGCTTTATTGGCGGCGCGAAAGCCCAAGCGCAGCATGGAGAACGTTTACGTTGCGCGGTGAAATTGATATTGCGCGTGACGTGCCCGTCGCGCACGTAAGTTACTTCGAAGCCGAAGCCTACGCCCGCTGGGCCGCCGCGCGGCTGCCCACCGTGGCGGAATGGGAAACTGCCGCCACGTGCGCGCCGCGAATTGGACATTTCGCTGAGAATGGCATCTTGCACCCGCTCGCCACCGATGCCTTTAACGCACCTGAAAACGTACCGCAACATATGTTTGGCGATGTGTGGGAATGGACGCAATCTGCTTATTTGCCTTACCCAGGATTTCGTTCGGCGGAAGGCGCGGTAGGCGAATACAACGGCAAATTTATGGTGAACCAAATGGTGTTGAAGGGCGGCTCGTGCGCCACGCCCCAATCCCATATCCGTGCAAGCTACCGCAATTTCTTTCCCACGGATGCCCGCTGGCAGTTTTCAGGGCTGCGTTTGGCGCGGGATGCGACGTAACCTCGGGTTTACTTCAAATACTTGCGGCGTAAAAAAGGCATTTTTGAGGAGATATCTCCCAAAAAACGCCATTTTTACGCCGCAGGTAGTGTGCGCGTAAACCGATCTCCCGTTTATCTAAAATTCGACTCGCGACGCTCGGGCGCGGCGTATTCGTGCGCGTTTCCGTTTTCACGTAAAAACCACCCCAAGCAAATAAATTCATAGGGGAGCATTTTCCATGCAGGCTTGGCTTTTACGGATGACGGGCGCGCGCGCGGGCGAACTGGCGGCATCGCTGTGGTCGTTTTTGTACTTCTTCTGCTTGCTGGCAGGCTATTACATTCTGCGCCCGATTCGCGACGAAATGGCCGTGCAAGTGGGGCAAAAGCATCTGCATGAGTTGTTCACCACGGTGTTTATTTGCACACTCGCCATCATCCCCATTTTTGGCTGGCTCAACAAAACATTTCCGCGTCGCACCTTGCTGCCTTGGCTCTATCTATTTTTTATCGCGCAATTGCTCGGGTTTTATGTATGGATGCAAACGCCCACGGATTTCACCGCACGCTCGTTTTTTGTCTGGGTGTTGGTGTTTAATTTGTTTGCGGTGTCGGTGTTTTGGAGCTTCATGGCGGATTTATTTTCCACCGACCAAGCCAAGCGCTTGTATGGCTTTATCGCTGCCGGCGGCACCGCGGGCGGGCTGGCTGGGCCTTCACTTACTGCATTGCTCGTGAGCAACTTGGGAACTCGCAATTTGCTGCTCATCGCCGCTGCGTTTTTTGGTGTGTGTGTATTTGCGATTGTGCAGCTGCGTGCGCTAGCACGGGAGCGCGAAGGCGTGGTTTCGGAAGCGGACGAAAAGCGCGAGCGGCCCACCTCAATGTGGTCAGGCGTGGTGGATATTGCGCGGTCACCGTACCTCATTGGTATTTGCATTTTCTTGTTTCTGTATTCGCTGCTTTCTACCGCGCTTTATTTTCAGCAAACGGAGCTCTTGCCCAAGGCGATTACCGACAGCAAAGCCCGCGTGCAAATGCTCGCGCAAGTGGATTTGGCGGTAAACGTGCTCACGCTGGCCATTCAAGTTTTAGCGTTTGGCACGCTAATTCGTAAGTTGGGCGTGGCGGCGATGCTGGTGGCGATGCCAGTGTTGTCGTTCGTAGGCTTCGGCGCGCTCGCGCTTGCGCCCACGCTCATTACGCTCGTTATTTTCGGCGTTATGCGGCGCGCTGGGGAATATGCCGTATCAAAACCCGCACGCGAAACGCTTTACAACGTGCTGCCACCGGCGCAGAAATACACCGCGAAAAACATTATCGACACTGCGGTTCACCGTGGTGGCGATACCCTTGCATCGTGGATGTTCCAAGGCGTGAAGAGCATGGGGATGAGCCTGACCAACATGGCGTGGCTGGCCGTACCGATCGCTGGCGTGTGGGCGGTGTGTGCGTGGTTTTTGGGGCGCGAAGCGCAGCGGCGGGACGCTTCTCAACTACAAAAAGGGTAAAAACCCGCTGGAGACCTCTGCACAACTTGAGTTTTGTCATCCCGGCGAAGGCCGCGGTCCAATTTCGTTCGTAAGCGCAAAATCTAAGCGCTTGTTTTTACGGAACAAAATTGGATCCCGGCCTTCGCCGGGATGACGGGTATCGGGTTCCTTAGGTGAGATTTTCAGTTGTGCAGAGGTCTCTGCGGCGCAAAAAGAACCCTTTTTCGCATTTATCTCCCCGAAAAAAGGTAAAAAAATTCACGCTAACTCTTTACTGCACCTGCGGTTAAACCAGCAATAAATTGTTTGGCGGCCAGTGCGGTTACGATGAGCGGAGGCAGGGCGATGAGGCTGGCTAGCGCCATCACTTTGCCTTCGTCGCCGAAGCCGTCGAAGCCGAGATGCTCGGTCACAAAAGTGTAGACGAGCCCAAGCGAGTTAAATGCGGGCGTCGACCAGATCCTCTCCAGCCGGTTCCCCTGCCCGAGGTATGCACTGGACGATGCGTCGTCGCCATAACCGTCCATCACGAGAACAAGCGCGTCGTCGAACGGCGAAACGAAGAAACTGGCGGCGTGTGCATCGTGGTGGCCGACACGGACCATGGGGGGCAGCGTCGCCGGGCCGAAATGGGTCCGCAACCCTTTTCGGACATAGTGGTCTAGTAGTAGAATCTGGTTCCGCTGCGGCGTGTGCGCACGCGCGTGCATCAGGTTCAAGCTGGCTGGAAAGCGCTTCAGCAGCGCACGCGCCACGAAGGATCGGAGCGCCAGCGTGTCCCACGGCAGCGCTATTGCGTCTACATCGGCGAGCAAGAGGCCCCGGTCGTTGAACGCGGCCTTCAGTGATTGGCTCGGGAACACGCGCGTCCGCTTTTGGCGGGAGAAGCGCTCTTCTTC